>JAHEEN010000063.1:0-7031 GCA_024640685.1 Rhodospirillaceae bacterium | reverse complement strand
GCAGGACTGATCGCTACCACAGAGCCGTATGTTGAATTGTTGGTACCGGGTACTGACTCGTGTTGAATTGTTGGTACCGGGTACCGACTTGAATTGTTGGTACCGGGTACCGACTCGAGGCACCGAATCGAACCTCCGCATGCGTATACTCCGGCCGTGACCTGCAACAAACCCACGAACGGGGACCGCAAATGACCGAGAAATCCATCACCGCTTACGAGGACATGCAGTTCGGGCCGATAGCCGAGGGCAGCCCTGTGGAGGCTGCGCTGCTATGGGGGAACCCGGAAACCGGGCCCGCCGCCGTACTCGTGCGATTCCCCGAGGGCTTTGCCGAGCCGTTGCACAGCCATTCCTCGACCTACCACGCCGTACTCGTCAAAGGCGGATTCAAGTCGCGCGGCCCGGAAGGCACGGAGCCCGACACGGCCTACGGCCCAGGCTCTCACGCGATCCAGCCCGGTGGTGAGGTCCACGCAGAAATGAATGCGGCCGAAGGCGAGCTCGTCGCGCTCGTGTATTTCGAAGGACCGATCGACTTTACGCTCGCCGAATAGGCAACCTCGAACGCTACCGGCTCACTGGGCGTATGTTGACTTGTGGGCACCGCGTGCCGTCACGGGTATATGTTGATTTGTTGGTAACCGGTACCATCGTGGAAGCATGAACGTGAAGCACTCGACTCTGACGCCACTGGTAATCGGCGCGCTATTTGCCATCTCGGCGACCGCGCAGACGCTGTTCACGACCGACGAGATCCGCAACGACCGCGAACTTTGGGACGACCCGGGCTACTACCACAACAACACCGTGCGCGAGTTTCGCGACATGGACCGCGCACGCGTGCCCGGTGCCGAGGGTACGGGCGTCGAAGGCAGCCTGGAGCTTGCAAGCCCCTACCCATTCACGAGCGCGTGGGAGCATTACCAGGCGTGGCTCGCCGAAGCCGACGGCGGCACTCGGCACACGCGCACGACCGTGCCCGACTGGAGCGGGCGCTACTACGGCGGCGCCGACCGGCTCGACGGTGGCACGCTGCCCGCAAGCGCCGTCGTGCCGATGCTGAAACCGCCGTACGACGAGTACTTCGTCCAGGACATGTGGGGCTGGGCCGAAGCGCGCTCGTGGGGCGCCAACGCGTTTTGCTTCCCCGGCGGCTACATGACAGCCGTGCTCGAAGCACAAGAATTCATTACGTCGCCCGACCGCGTCTGGATCCTTGGCGCCGGCAACAACCGCAACTACACGCGTTGGATCTACACCGACGGTTCCGGCCACGTCGAGCCGGACTATCAGTTTCCGCGCTGGCATGGCGAGTCGATCGGCTTTTGGGACGGCGACACACTGGTCGTGCACACGAATCAGATTCGCGGCTGGAAGGGCGGCTTCTCGGAGTTCACCGATAACCTCGAGACCGTCGAGCGCTATCGCCGCGTCGGCGACACGATCGAGGGCGAGATCACACAGTACGACGACACGATGTATGTGACGCCGATCTATTCGAAGCTCAGCTTCGAGCGCGATACCGATCCGCATCCGGCATTACGCCCGCTATACAACACGTGTACGGACACGAACGGTCCGTCGAACAAGGTCTATCTCGATGAGCGCGGGCTGTTGAACGAGCGGCTGCCCGGCGACCCGGGCTACTTCGACTCGCGTGACCGCACACCGTGGCGCACGTGGTATCAGATCAGCGAGGAACGCTACCGGCTGCATCGCCAAGCGATCAGGGACAACCGGAACTGACCGCACCGCGGTGCCCGGCGCAGCCAATTCGTCGTCCGGGCTTCTTAAGCGGAGCCTTGCGTCGACCGTTACGACTGCCGCGACGCGTTGGCAGCGGCGCCGCTGGACGGTTCTTGCTGAAGCGCCGTGGATCGCGGAGGCGCCAGACCCCAAAACGCACGCCAGTTGCTGATCTCGTAGCTCAAGCCTAGTGGCTCGTCAGGTGAAACTGTTTCCGGATCCGTAAAGGTGCCGAACAAACGATCCCAAAATGAGAAAATGAACCCGTAGTTGCTATCGGCATATTCCCGCTTACTGCTGTGATGCACGAAATGCATCCGCGGCGTGATCAGCACGTACTCGAGCTGCTTCGCAAAGGGCGCCCAGAGATTGGAGTGAAGATAGTGCTGATTGGCGATCTGGAACGCGCTGTGCAGCGATGCGACCCAATATGACTCGGGATCCGGAAAGAACACGAACGCGAGTGTCGTCGGCGCGATGAGAATCGCGATATGCACGGGTCCGGCACGTGAGCCCGAGAGGAAATACAAGTACCGCGGCGAATGGTGCCACGCATGCGCGTGCCAGAGCGCTCCGTAGTGCAGGAGTCGATGCGCCCAGTACGTGCCGAAATCTGATACGAGCAGATAGGCCGAGAGCCGAACGTACCACGGCAGCGCCGCGAAGGCCGATCGCCAATCCGTGGTGTGCGCGATCGACCAATCCAGAATAGGCTCCTCGAGCGTCATGACGATGGCGAGGCCGAAGAACGCCGTGCCGGCATAACCGATGAGGTCCCAACGGAACTCTAACGGGGCATCGAGCTTTCGGAATGGCAGCACGAGGGCGACGAGCCAGATCGCTGCGCCGATGCCGACGTCGATCACCGTAAAGTAGGCCTCATCGAAAATTAGTTCCAGCACCGTCTGCCCGCCCGCAACGATCTGCGTAGTCTGTATGGCGCCAAGGATACCGCATGCTCCGTGACTCCCAATAACACGCGCCGACTCTGCGCGCACCGCCACGCATACAAATTCCGGCAAGTTAACTTAAACCCTGAGACCGCGCGGGTCGCACGCAACTCTCGCAGCTGCCACGATTCGCCGCAACACGCGAGCGCTGTTATGGGAGACCCAGTCCCAATGTGCTGCTCGCCCGTCGAGATCGACTACTATTACCCCTCACGAAGTCGCGTTGGGCGCGGCGCAAGCATTGCCGGTCGGCCAGGGGGATAACGATGAAAATAGCAATCGTCGGCGTGTTGTCGTTGGCGTGTTGGGCTTTCGCGGCGGACCACGTACACGCCCAGAGCCTCGACGTCGAGGTGCTGTCGTCGTTTCCGGAGCTTGTAACCGGGGGCGATGCGCTCGTGCGCGTGACCGGTATCGAGTCGGCGCCGACCGTTCGGGTCGGCAGCCGGAACGCCTCAGCCGCATTCGTCGCCGACGGTGACGGCGGCTATGTCGGTCTCGTTACGCGTCTGTCACGCGGCGACAACTTGCTGACTGTCACGTCCGGGCGCGCTAGCGTCGAGCTGACGCTGACGAATCACGCCATCAACGCGACGCTGTTCGCAGGCCCGCAGCAAACACCGTTCGTCTGCGAGAACGAGGCGCACGGGCTTGCGCCTGCGAAGGACGAGACGTGCGCGGCGCCGCGCGTTACCGGCTATTTCTATCGCAGCACGGACGGCTCGTGGAGAACTTTCGATCCGGACGGCCAGCGGCCAAGTGACATCGATACGACGACGATCGCCGGCAAGACCGTGCCGCTGATCACGTGGTACGAGAAAGGCATCGTCAACCGCTCGGCCTACGTCATCAGCCTATTGCACGACCCGGCCGCCGGTCCGTTGCCGACACCGACGAGCAACACGACCGGCTGGAACGGCAAGCTGATCATGTCGCACCGCGGCGGCGTGCGCGCGTCGTACCATCAAGGTAGGACGATCGGCACGCTCGACGGCGAGCGCGGCTGGGTCGGCGGCGAGAACACGAACCTGCACGAGTCGCTGATTCGCGCGGGCTATGCGCTCGCCGGCGGCTCGCTGATGGTCACGGGCACGAACACGAATCATGTCGTGCAAGCCGAGACCGCCGCGAAAATCAAAGAGCGCTTCATCGAGCTGTTCGGTCCACCCGAGTTCACGATTGCGAAGGGCGCGTCGGGCGGCTCGATGTCCCAGCACGTGATCGCGCAGGGCTACCCGGGACTCTACGATGCGATCACGCCGGCGCGTAGCTATTCGGACGTCTTGACGTTCAACACGCCGATCAACGACTGCAACCTGCTCGTGCGTTACTTCGAGAGCTCCAATCTAGCGTGGACCGAGGTTCAGAAACGCGAGGTCTCCGGCAAGCTGACGTTCGGTTATTGCACCGGGCCGTCGGCGAACTTTATGAATCTGATGCCGCGGAACTGCGACAGCGCCGTCGTCGAGGCGATGGAGCGCGATCCCGCCCGTTGGGCCAACGTGCGCTGCACGTACCAAGACAACCTCGTCAATGTCTACGGCACCGATCCTGCGACCGGTTTTGCGCGTAGCCCTTGGGACAACGCCGGCATTCAGTACGGTCTCTCCGCCTACAACGACGGGCTGATCAGCTTCGACCAGTTCGCGGACTTGAACGACCGCATCGGCGGTCACGACGTCAACGGCGAGATCGTGCCCGGCAAGCGCGCGCAAGCCGATCCCGAGGCGCTACGCATCGCTTACGAGACCGGCCGGCTCAACACGGGCGACGGCGGCCTGCGCACGATTCCGATCGTCGACTTGCGCGGTTACACCGACGGCATTTGCACGCTCGGTCCGTGCCCGCCGGAGGACCCGCAGAACGTCGACGTGCACGACGGCTACCATACGCTTGTCGCACGTGCGCGTCTGATGAAGACGACTGGCAGCCTGGCGAACCACGTGACGCTGTTGACGCCGGAGGTCGGGAACCGCGGACCCGACTCGATTCTGTCGAGAGTCTCGGTGCGTGCCGTCGAGCTCATCGATCAATGGCTAACCGACATCCGTGCCGATCGCTCACGCCGGTCACAGGCCGCGAAGGTCGCCGCGCACCGCCCGGACGAGCTCGCCGATGCGTGTTATCCATCGCCGAAAAACGCCGTCACCGATATCGATCGCTGCGCCGAGATCTTTCCGTTCGGCGGCGACGCGCGACTCGTCGCGGGCGCACCGCTCGCAAACGACGTGTTGAAGTGCACGTTGAAGCCGATCAATGCACGCGATTACACGCCGCGGCTATCGAACGAGCAGCGCGCCCGGCTCGAGCGGACCTTCCCGAACGGCGTTTGCGATTGGTCGCGGCCAGGCGTCGGCCAAGTGCCGCTCGCCGGGACCTGGGCCGTGTACTCAGGCAATGCCCAGGTCGAGTACTTGCGGCCGGCACGTTGATGAATGGTACCGGTTACCAACAATTCAACTTATCTGCGGATAAGTTGAATTGTTGGTAACCGGTACCAGCTTCAAGCCATAGAGGTCGTAGCCATGCCAACGAGAACGACACGCCGCTATCGCTCACGGATCGCCGCGGTTGCGCTATTGCTGCCGCTGGTAGCTTGCGCACAGACGCTGCCGGACGACATCGATCCGCAAACGTTGAACCGCCTGCCGCCGGCGAGCGCGGACGCCGGACCCGGCATCGCCGGCATCCTACAGTACGCCTCAGACATCGATCCGCGCTTCGAAGCCGCGGTCGGCCGCGCACTGACCGAGCTTGCGATTTTGGTCGTCGCGCGCGAGCACGACCAACCGTACGAGTGGTCGCTGCACGAGACCGAGGCGCTAGCCGTCGGCGTCTCGACCGACGTTATCGATATCGTGCGGCATCGCCGCGCGCTGCCCGGCGTCAGTGACGACGAGACTGTGATCATCGAGCTCGGCCGCGAGGTGTTTGTCGACCACGCCGTGAGCGCCGAGACTTACGCGCGCGCCGTCGAGGCGTTCGGTCAGACGGATCTCGTCGACGTCGTTCGCTTGATGGGCAACTACGTCTCGACCGCAATCAAGCTGACGGCGTTCAACCAGCACATGCCGCCCGGCTGGCCGCAGTTTCTGCCGCTACCGTTCGAGCAGCCTGACGACGTCCTGGCCGACACCCGTAGCCGATTGCCGCGCGTGCCGCCGCGACCGCGCAGTGCCGGCAGCGAGCCGCCGCTCTACAGCCGCGGCCTTGCGCCGTCTGGCACGGGACCGGGACAGATCCGCCGACACACGACGGGGCCCGAGGAGCTCGAGCGCAACGTCGGGCGCGCGCTAATCGACCTCGCCGTGTTGATCACGGCACAGTCCTATGAGTCCGAGTATCTGTGGTCGACGAGCGCGCAGGCCGCGCTTGAGCACGGTCTCGACGCGGCGGTTATTGCTGCGGTACGCGAGAACGCCCCGACCACTGGCCTACCGGCACGGGAAGCCGTGCTGATCGAATTCGGCCGCGAGCTCCTCGACGCTCACACGGTCAGTGCCGAAACCTATGCGAATGCGCTCCAAACGTTCGGCCAGGGCAACCTCGTGAACTTCGTCGATGTGATGGCGAGAAGCGCCGAGCAGATCACGCTGCTGACGGTCTTCGACCAGCACTAACCGGTAATCGTTACGGCGTCAGCGCCTCGATGCGCGTCAACGTCGCCGCATGCTGATCGCCGACCCAGAAGCTCGACATCTCGTCCGGTCCGCCCTTCCAGACTTCGACGTGGCGGATGTTCGTGCGATGCGGCAACAGATACTGGTTGAGCTTGCCGGTCTCGGGATCGAGCCGCACGATCAGATCCGAGTCCATGCCGCCAGCCCACACGTACTGCTTGTCGTCGTAGTGGGCATCGTACGGCCGCGTCCACGCCCCCGGCATCGTCCAGTTGCCTTCGAACTCGTGCGTCTTCGTGTTGAACATCACGAGCCCGTTGCCGATGAAGTCGGCGCACCAAACCCGCTCCTGATCGTCCATGTGACCGCGGCGGCAGCCGGCACGGTCGTCCGGGAACTCGAACCACTCAGTCTCGAGCGTTTTCACATCGGTCGTCCACAGTTTGTGGTTACGCATGTGGAAGCCCCAGAGGTTGTTGCGGTCGTCGACGACGTTGTCGTAGGCGCGCGTCGGCGGGCTGCCTTCCGGGTACGACACGTGCGTGAACTCGCGCAACTCGACGTGCAGCCGCCACGCGCCCTCGCCGCCCTCGCCACCGCCGCCGGCGACGTTGAGCCAGAGATTACCGTCGAGATTCATGCGACTCGCATCGATCATCGTCGTGTGCGCATCGGCCGCGTCTTCCTCGGCGACAGGCAGCTCGTAGATGTC
>JAHEEN010000256.1 GCA_024640685.1 Rhodospirillaceae bacterium | reverse complement strand
GTTGACCTTCCGCGCCGAACAGACTGGCGGCGCCCGATACGAGCATGCGGCCGTTCCATGTCCGCGTGCCGAGCGAGTGCAGCACCGGCAGCCAAGCCGTTTGCGACAGCGATGTGCCGAACCGGCCCGGCGCCGCACCCATGATTGCAACGGGCCGATTCGTGAACACGCGTGCGCGATCTGCAGGTGGCCGTGACAGCCAATCGATCGTGTTCTTCAAAACACCGGGAATGGAGTGGTTGTACTCGGGCGTGCTGAGCAGCAACGCGTCGGCGCCGGCGATCGCGTCCTTCAGTGCGGCGACTGGCGCTGGAATGCCGTGCTCTCTTTCTGTGTCGCCGTTATAGAGTGGAATCTCGGCGATCGATGCGATCTCGAGCGATGCATTGTCTGGAACGAGATCGGCGGCTGCCCGCAGCAGCCCGGCATTGAACGAGGCGTGGCGAAGACTGCCGGAGATGCCGATAATCGAGATCATGGGTCGATAGCGAGTGAGTGCAGGTACCGGCCGGACTACGGATTCAGTATCAGTTTTTGCGCTCGCGAGTTCGACGTCTCGGCGACGAACAGGACGTTCTCCGAAGGGCAGGCCAGCCCGTGCGCGCCGGAGAACTCGCCGGGATTACGGCCGGAGTTGCCGATCACGCCGAGCACCTCGCCGTCCAACGAAGCTTTGATTATTCGGCCAGGAAACGTGCTCTCGCCGACGTATATCACGTCGCCCCCGGGCGGAATGCACAGTGAGTTGGGCGCACCGTTGCCGGGGACGTTGTCGAGATTCCCGGGCGTCGGGCCGTTGACGGCGCGCGAGCCGGGGCGGATCGGTGTGGCGACGCTAAACATTCGTTGAAAGTTTCCGTCTGTATCGAACACCTGAATGCGCGCGTTGGTGCGATCCCCGACGTAAACATTGTCGTTGCGGTCGATCGCAATGCTATGCGGCAAGTGAAACTCGCCGGGGCCGTCGCCGGGCTCGCCCCAGGATTTCACCCAGTCGCCATTGACGTCGTACTTCGCGACCCGCGAGTTGACGTAGCCGTCGGTAATGTAAATGTTGCCGGCGGAATCGAATGCGACATCGGTCGGTTCCCGGAAGCGCCCATCCTGCGGCGGCAGCGGCGGGTCGACATGCTCGAACGGGCGCGCATTCTCCGAGCTCGACTCGGGCTTGCGACCGAACACCCAAACGACGCGGCCGCGCGGATTCATTCGCACGACCATGTTCGAGCCTTTGTCGACAGTCCAAATGTTGTCGTTTGCATCAATGCGCACGCCGTGCGCGAATGCCCAGGCGTAAAGCCCATGCCCGTGCTCGCGGATGAACTCGCCGGTCGCGTCGAACTCGTAGAGTTGCGCTGCATGCATGCCGTACGCGGGCCCGCCGCCTGTTGGATTCGAGCGCGTAAACACAAAAATATGTCCGAGCGAGTTCACGGCCACTGCCGGCACCTCGCCGAAATTCCTGCCCTCTGGAAGGCGCACGAATTCGGCATCCGCCTCGAACGGAATCTGCGGTGCGTATTGCGCGACGGCCGTCGAGCAGCAGAGCGTTGTGACAGCAAGCAGGTACGAGAGGCGGATCATTGGATGGACTCCTCTAGACGGGCGATGACGGTTCGACAGTCACTCGATCATGTTACCGGTGCCAAACAGCTCTTGGCTGGTGAACTCCTCGGCCGGCACGCAGTAAATCTGCTCGTCCCATTCGTTGTGGCGATCTCTATTCAACGAGTAGATCTTCGTGTCGCTTTTCCATGGCCCGCTGTAGATCTCCGGATCCCAGATCGTCATCGTCAGCTCGAGCGTATCGGCATCGACTAGCCGGTAGCGCTCCTCGAGGCGCATTTCCTCGGAATGCGGGTAGCCGTACTTGTCGAGCCACGTTCTGGCATCGAAGCCGATGGTTTCGACGACGAGCGTATCGCCGTCGAAGCGACCGACCGAGAAGCCGTTCCATGTCGGCCACGTGTCCTCGTATGCCGGCAGCTCGCGGCCGTCCATCCAGATCTCCCGCCAATCGTGGCGGTATTCGAAGAACTGGAAGATGCGATCGGCTGTCTGGACGATCTCGAACGTATCGTGAGGCTCGATGATCTCGGTCGTCAGGTTTCTCGGAATACCGGCCGGCTCGCAGCGGCCAATTGGATCGTCGCGTCCGGTCTCTTTGCGGTTGGGTCCATAGCTCGGCAAATTGGCCACGAAGCGGCGACGGCCTTCGTCGGTGAATGGAGCTTCCGCGGTCGGACCTTGGTCGGGCAGCTGGCGGTTGACCGGGCTACGGTACGACCCGGGCACATTGCTGTAGGTGACGACGGCGGTTTCTCGCTCCCAGTTGCCCGACAGCGCGCGCGGATCGAAGGTATCGCCGTTCTGCTGAGCGGACAACGGAGCGACTGCCGCGAACATCGTGCCAAGTGCGATACCGGCGGGCCAGCGGCTTGCTTTGCCCAAGCGTTCTGTATTCATGTTCGGCATTCCTATTCGGCCTCGTCCGGGGGCGGCTCGATCGCGACTGGCACGTCGTTGACCTCTAGGGTTCTGAGCGCGCCGATCGTCGGGTCGAGCTTATGCGGCACGAACGTGACCGTCAGCTTGTCGCCGGGCTCGATCGTGTTGCGACGCCATCCGATCCGCCGCAGCACGGTCGGCGTCCAGCGAATCGACATCGAGTGGCTGACGAGGTTGCCTTGCTCGTCGGGCACGTCCAGAGAGAATGAAACGTGTGGAAAAGTGAACGAGAAGGCCGTTGCGGTACCGGAAATTGGCCCTACCACTTGGTCGGGAGCGAAGTAAGCGCCGCCGCCGTGGTGTCCGTATCCGGTGCTCACCAATCCCACATAACAGACGGTCATCAGCAGCAGGTTTCTCAGGTGCATCTTTCCGCTCCGCGTCGTTGCTCGCCTAGCAGTTCCAATTGATGGCGCCGCGAGCCGAACTGTAACACTCGTAGGCAATGCGCCGCAGCCCGCTCGAGTCGGGCTGCGGCGGGGGCTCAAGCGGACGCGATCAGAACGACAGCGTGCCAGCTCCGCGGTTCACGACTTCGAGCATTGCGGGCGCACCGGCAATTGTCGCGCCTTGGATCAGTTGGTCCTCGTCATAGCCGCGTACCTTTGCGCACGGTGGGCATACGAGGATCTGGCCGCCGTTCTCTAGGAACGTCGCGATCATCTCACCGACGGGCGGATCGACCGGGTTGGGCCGGGCGACGTCGGCTGCACCCTGGCGGACCCAGTCGACGCCGGCGGCGACGAGGAATACAGTCACTTTCATATCCGATGCAGCAGCCGTGTTGGCGATGCTCCAGGCAACCGACGAGCGCTCGTCGTCTAGGCCGCGGGAATTGACGATTACGAGCTCTTTTTGGTCAGACATTGTCGTCTCCTTCAGTTTGACGTTGCGGTTTGGTGTTCAAGCGTCGCTGCGCTGAATCCGATAAATCGGGTGGGCTTCCGACAGCAATCGATGTCCGGTCATCCGGCACCAGACGAAGATGTCGATCCGTGCGCCCGGTCCGCGCGCAGTGACTTCGAGAATCGACCCCGGCGCCAACTGACTGACTCTGCGCTTGAGGCCAACGATCAGCTGGCCGCATCCCAACTCGCCCGCATCCCAATAGGCCGTGGCGTTAGTTGACGATTGGTCGGCCATGAAGTTGCTCCTCGCTGTCATTGGTGCTATTGGTCGATGTCCTCAGTGACGACTTTAGGGACGCGGCCGTTGGAGCTATACGGCAAGATCTGTAGCAATCGACTACAGATTCTGTAGTTCCCGGCCGGCGATCACGCCGATGGGCCAGATTCGATGAACGAGCTCGAACGCATAGAGTTTCAAGCGATGCGCGGTTGGCACGACGCGTTCGCGGCCGCAGGTTTGAGCAACTTCGACTGGGAGCTCGTCGAGATCGGCGACGCCGTCTGCTCGGTGTCGTCGAGCGAGCCGGGCATTTTGGTCAATAGGGGCTTTAGCCTGGGCTCGGAGCGGCCGCCGACGCTCGAGCAGCTCGTTGCGATTCGCGAGGTATACGAGCGCGCGAACGTGCCGCGGCCCTTTTTACAGGTGCTTCCCGATAACTTTGGAGCGAATCGCGAAGCGCTGCTTACCCGTGCTGGGTTCCGCCGCCACAGAGCATGGATGAAGTTCACGCGTGGGCCGGGCGAGCTTCCGACGCCGCGGTCCGACTTGACGATACGCCGGATCGATTCCAACCGGATGGCCGATTTTGCGGCGATCGTCGCACCCGCATTCGATATGACTGCGGCATCGCAGC
>JAHEEN010000255.1 GCA_024640685.1 Rhodospirillaceae bacterium | reverse complement strand
AAGGACTGGCACCCAGCGAGCTGGCAGTCGCGCGTCGCGAGTCAGCAGCCGATCTACCGAGACCAGGCGAAGCTCGACGATGCGATTGCACAGCTGAGCCAGCTGCCTCCGCTCGTGACGAGCTGGGAAATCGAGGCGCTGAGGGACAAGCTCGCTGCCGCTCAACGGGGTGAGGCGTTCCTGCTGCAGGGCGGCGATTGTGCCGAGAGCTTCGATGATTGTGCATCCGAGGCGATCGTCAGCAAGCTGAAGATTCTGCTGCAGATGTCGCTCGTGCTCGCAATGGGCCTGCGCAAGCCGGTGATCCGCGTCGGCCGGATGGCCGGCCAATACGCCAAGCCGCGAAGTGCCGATACCGAGACGCGTGATGGCGTGTCATTGCCGAGCTATCGCGGCGATCTCGTCAATCGATTACCGTTCACGGCCGAGGACCGCGAGCCGGATCCGGCCCTGATGCTGCGAGGCTACGAGCGCGCATCGCTGACGTTGAATTTTGTGCGTTCATTGGTCGATGGCGGTTTTGCAGATTTGCATCATCCCGAGAACTGGGATTTGAAGTTCGTCGGCAACTCGCCGCTCGCCGAGCAATACCACAAGATCGTCGACTCGGTCTCCGACTCGCTGGAGTTCTTCGAGTCGGTAACCGGTGACGCGCTGCACAGCCATCGTGTCGATTTCTACTCGTCGCATGAGGGGCTGCATTTGCCGTATGAGCAGGCGCAGACCCGGTTCCTGGCGCATCGCGACCGCTGGTATGACCTGACTACGCATTTCCCGTGGATCGGCATGCGCACGATAGCCAGCGACGGTGCGCATTTGGAGTACTTTCGAGGGATCTCCAACCCGGTCGCCGTCAAGGTCGGCACCGGGGTCAGCGACGATCAGCTACAGTCGCTGATCCACGTGCTCAATCCACAAAACGAGCCCGGTCGCTTGGCATTGATTACGCGGTTCGGTGCGAAGCAGATCGGCGAACACTTGCCGCGCGTAATTCGTGCCGTCAGGGCGACCGGAAGCCGTGTTCTTTGGGTCTGCGACCCGATGCACGGTAACACCGAGTCGACGGCCGAAGGCTATAAGACGAGGCGCTTCGACAACGTCGTTGCGGAGCTGACCGACGCGTTTCGGATCCACAAGGACAATGGCAGTTATCTCGGCGGCGTGCACTTGGAGCTGACCGGTGACGATGTCACCGAATGTGTCGGCGGCGCGCGCGGCCTCAAGGAGGCCGACCTCGCGCGTGCCTACAAGACGCAGGTCGACCCGCGCCTGAACTACGAGCAGGCGATGGAAGTCGCAATGCGCATCGCCGGGTACGTTCGCGCCAATCGCTGATGTTGCCGCCGGCCAGCTGGCGCGCGGCGTGCCGAGCTTCCTGTAACGACTAAAGCTGACGAATCGAGCTAATGGGCGCGGTGACTCAATTCGACGTCGATTGCCGCCGCTGTCCGAGATTGGCTGGGTATCTAGCCGATCTGAAGGTCGCCCATCCGGACTATTGGAATTGCCCGGTACCGGCGTTCGGCGCCGAGCAGCCGGCCATGCTGATCGTCGGGCTTGCACCTGGTCGCCACGGTGCCAATGCGACTGGTCGCCCATTCACCGGTGACTACGCGGGCATCCTGCTCTATCAGACGCTGTTCGATCTCGGTCTTGCTACTGCGCCGGTCTCGGAGTCTGCTGACGACAATCTGCGGCTCACGGCTTGCCGGATCACGAACGCCGTCAAGTGCCTGCCGCCGCAGAACAAGCCGACGACCGAGGAGGTTACGACCTGCAACGCGTATCTGCGTGCGGAGATCGACGCCTGTCAATCCGTCTCGGTGATCGTCGCGCTCGGCGCGATCGCGCACAGGGCCGTTCTCAAAGCCTTGACGCTCAAGCTATCGGCGTATCCATTCGCCCACGGGGCCGTGCACACGTTGAATGACCGATTGAGCCTCGTCGACTCTTATCACTGCAGCCGCTACAACACGCAGACGCGGCGATTGACGCCGGCGATGTTTCGCGCTGCACTGGGCTGCGCCAAGGAGTTAGCAGGGATAACGCGATGACAGCGCCATCCCCGACCGACGAAGCATTGCACTCGTTCGATGCGACAGAGCTCCTGCGCAATCTTCCGCATCGGCCCGGTACGTACGAAATGCTCGCGGCTGACGGCTCGGTGCTCTACGTCGGCAAGGCCAAAGACTTGCGACGCCGCGTCGGCAGCTACTTTCAAGGTCGCGCACAAGACGCGAAGACTATGGCGATGGTCGAGCTCGTCGCAGATGTGCGGATAACGGTTACACCGACCGAGGCTGAGGCCTTGATGCTCGAGTACAACTTGATTAAGGCGCACGACCCGAAGTTCAACGTGCTGCTCAGGGACGACAAGAGCTATCCGTTCATCCATCTGGGTTCCGATCACGCTTTTCCGCGACTGTCGTTCTACCGTGGCCCCCGCAAGCGGCGCGCTCGACTGTTCGGCCCGTATCCAAACGCGGGCGCGGTCCGTGAGACGCTCGGACAGTTGCAGAAGCTGTTTCAGCTACGCTCGTGTACCGACAGCTATTTCTCCAATCGCAGCCGGCCTTGTCTGCAGTATCAGATCAAACGCTGCAGCGCGCCCTGTGTCGGTGCGATCTCCGAGGAGGACTACACGCGCGATCTGGAGTCGGCACTGCTGTTTCTGCGCGGCCGCAATCAGTCCGTCACGAAGGATCTGACCGACCGTATGGATCGAGCAGCAGCGGCGCTCGAGTTCGAGCGGGCTGCGGAGCTGCGCAATCAGCTGGCGCGCCTGAAGGCCATGGAGCGGGAGCAGCTGATCGCGAACTCCGGCGAGGACTTCGATATCATCGGCGCGGTCGCCGAGCGCGGTCTGCACGCGGTTGCCGTGATGTTTTTTCGTGGCGGCAGGCTGCTCGGCAGTCGAACGTTCTTTCCGAAGGTCAGCGATCTCGCCGACGTCACGGAGACGGCCAGAGCATTCTTGTTGCAATTCTACGCGGACGGGGACGTGCCGAAGGAGATCGTCATCAGCGAGCCTGTCGACGACGCCGATGCTATCGCGCAACTGCTAAGCGATCGATCCGGGCGCCGTGTCAAGATCCGTCACCGTGTCCGCGGTCAGCGCCAGCGTTGGATCGCAATGGCTAAGACGAACGCACAGCAGGCCGCCAAGCGCCACTTGCAGGCGAGTGCGACCGTCGGCGCGCAACTCGATGCGTTGACCGACACGCTGAATCTCGGTGAACGGCCGGCCCGAATCGAGTGCTTCGACGTCAGTCATACCGGTGGGCAGGAGACGAGCGCATCGTGCGTGGTGTTTGGGCCGGAGGGGCCATTGAAATCCGACTACCGTCGATTCAATATCGCCGGAATCACGGCCGGCGACGACTACGGGGCGATGGCACAGGTGTTGCGGCGCCGTTACGAGCGCGTCCGTCGTGGCGACGTGCCGATCCCGGACCTCGTGCTGATCGATGGCGGGCGAGGGCAGTTGGCCGCGGCCGCCGAAGTGTTTAGTGAGTTTCAGCTCGAAGGTGTCAAGTTGATTGCAGTCGCCAAGGGAAAGGCACGCCGGGCAGGCATGGAGCGCCTGTTTACGACCGACAGTAGTGTCCCTGTGCGTCTCGATGCCGCGTCACCGGCATTGCTGCTCGTTCAGCGGATTCGCGATGAGGCACACCGTTTTGCGATCGTCGGGCACCGCGCCCGCCGCAAGAAGAGCGGGCTCAGCTCACCGTTGGAAGGTGTCAAAGGTCTTGGGCCTAAGCGCCGACGGGCCCTGCTACGCGCGTTCGGGGGATTGCGAGGCATCGAGCGAGCCGGCGTCGACGAGCTGGCAGGCGTGGCCGGGATATCCCGGAATCTCGCCGAGCGCGTCTACGAGTATCTGCACGGAGGCTAAGCAGTGGTATTCAATCTCCCCAACACGTTGACGGGTTTTCGAATTCTCGCCGTGCCGCTCGTTGCAATCGTGTTCTATCTGCCGGTGCCGTGGTCGGGTCCGGCTGCGTGTCTTCTCTTTGCGTTGGCGGGGATTACCGACTGGCTAGATGGTTATTTGGCGCGCCGCTTCGATCAGACGTCAAACTTCGGCGCGTTTCTCGATCCCGTTGCCGACAAGCTGATCGTTTCGACGGCGCTGATTCTTCTCGTGCAGCGCGACCCGAGCCTACTGAATACCGCGATCGCCGCGGTGATCATCGGCCGCGAGATCACGGTCTCGGCACTGCGCGAGTGGATGTCGGAGCTCGGCGCACGGGCCCATGTCTCGGTGACGTTTTTCGCGAAATGGA
>JAHEEN010000062.1 GCA_024640685.1 Rhodospirillaceae bacterium | reverse complement strand
CGCCCGCGAGCCCGCTGATCTCTTCCGTTGTTCCGACACCGACGAGCCGGTCGCCATGAATCGCGACGGCTTCGACGATTGCGAACGCGCTATCGACCGTGACGACGTTACCGTTGGTCAGAATCAAATCGGGCTCGACATCGATCGAGGCGGCGACCGCAAGGCCGCCGAGGCAGTGGCTCAGGATTAGCGCATAGCGATGCGTCGTTATCAGCTTCGGGCGCACTGTCCGGCGTTAGACATGACTGCTCAGTACGGTAGCAAATACAGCGCGATCGCGATGAACGGTACGAGTAGGATCATCATCGTGATCGCGTAGCCGAACATGTCGCGCGCGCGCAAGCCCGTAATCGCGAGTAGCGGTATCGCCCAGAACGGATTCAGCAAGTTCGTATGAGCGTCGCCGACTGCATAGCTCGCAATCGTCTGTCCATAAGGAATCCCCAGCTCGCTGCTCGCGACGAGCATCGGCCCGCCGATAATTGCCCACTCACCGCCGGCCGACGGCACGAAGAGGTTCAGGGCACCGCCCGTGATCCAGGCGATTACCGGAAACGTCGACGGTGTCGCGATCGACAGCAACGACTCGGTCATCGTGTCGACGAGCCCCGTGCCGGTCATGATGCCGATGATGCCAGCGTAAAACGGAAACAGCAGGACGACGCCGGCGCTACCTTGAACGGCTTCGTAGAACTCGTGCTGATAGCGCGTCGGGCTGATGAACAACAGCATGCCGATCATCAGAAAGCCGAAGTTCAGCACATTGAGATCGAGCGCGCCCAGGCCGCGCGTGAAGAACGTCGAGATGAACAGTACGACGCCCGTTAGTGCGATGATGCCACCGAGCACTCGGCTGTTGTCGATGCGATCGGCGGGCGTCGGGTTCTCCGGCGCCGAGTCGGCATGGACGCTGGGATCGTCGCTCGTGGGCGCGTCCGTTGCGCCCGGCACGTAACGGCCGATGCCGCGACAGTTCTCATCCGGCGGGCACAGCAGATACAGCATGATCGACGCGTAGACCAATGCGAGCACCGTCAATATCAACGGGTAGGGATGAAAGACCCACTCGGTTGCCGGGATTACGCGCTCGACGAATCCTAGCCGCATTAACGCGTTGTCAGCAGTAGCCTGGAGCAGCCCGGCCGAGCTCGACAATCCCCAACCCCATGTCAGGCTCATGCCCATGTAGCCTGCAACGGCCAGCAGCGGGTAGTGGGCTGCGATCCCGTCTTGCTCGGCGCGCTTGCCCATTTCGCGCGCCAGGATCGCGCCGAAGATTAGGCCGAGCCCCCACGAGATCCAACCGGTCAGCATCGAGCCGATGCCGACGACGACGACCGCTTGGCGGCCGTTTTTCGGCAGGCGCACGAGCGCAAGGATGAGACGCCGCACGCGCGGGTGATAGGCGACGACGTTAGCTGTTACGAGAATGATGACCATCTGCATCGCGAACTGCAGCAAGTTCCAGAAGCCGCCGTACCATGACGTCGAAATCTCGGTGATGCCGGAGCCCTCCGACAGGAATGCGGCAATCGCTGCGACGTATGTCAGCAGAATCGCGAACAGGAAAGGATTCGGCATCCAACGCTCGACTCGGTCGGCGATCGCCTCGCCGAATCGTTGTACCGGGGTCATTGAGGGTTCTGTTTTTTGTTCTTCAGTGTTCATGGGTGCGAATCGTCGTGGAGAAATCTAAGTCGGCTGAAGGGTTTTATTCCGCACGCTCGCGAGCGCACATAGCTAAGCGCATCACAGCGAGCAGTTGAATGGTTTGATTGCCTGGCCGGGAGCCCAGACCCAGTAACCGTCGAACGTGACTGCTTCGGTAAACGTCACTGGGTCCGTGACCGTGATTGTGTAATTCAGGCGCGAACCATCGTTGCTCAATGAGAATCGCTCGACAGTCGCGACGCCCGTGCTCTGTGGCGTGCCGACATCATCGAAGTAGGGCCAATCGATGCGGCTAGTCTCGACGACTAGCGCATCGCCGTCCCAACGGCCGGTTGCATAGCCAAGTGGCGTTGCAGGTCGGTCGTCGGGATTGGCGTCGCCAGTCATGTAGATCGTACGAACCGTGTCCCATTCCTCGAGACGCAGCACGATATCGCCGTCCTGCTCAGTGAATTCGATCGGAAACGGATTGTCCATGATCCCCGGCATGCCCTGCGGGATACACTCCAAAGCCGTATCGTCGGTCAGTGGGTTGTAGTCGGCGCGGGCTGCAACGGCGCTGGCTGTGTAGGGCAGCTCGTGCCCCGTGACGCTGTCGTTGACCGGATCGCCGTAAGCGCGACCACGTAGCCATACGCGGAAAATGCCGCGCGTTGCGGCCTCGGCGATGACGTCGGCGTCTAGGTTCGCTCGTAAGTCCGCGACCTGCGCCTCGCCGAAGCTGCCAACCAGCGCGACGGCCTCGTCATCGCTCAAGCGGATCTCGGTTGCGTAGACGGCGGGCCGTCCTAAGCGTGACGGTCGACCGATGACAGTGATCTCGGAGCCGACCGCGAGGCCCTCGCGGAAGATGCCGTTGCGCTCGAGACTGTTGACGGATCCGGCCTCGACGTTCCATGTTTTCGTCGACCCGTCGGGCTCGGCGGACTCGAGTGTGATACGAATGTGCGGGTTGACCCAGGCTGTCTGCGTCACCGTGCCGGAGAGTTGAGCCGTCGGCTCATTATCGTAAAACACGCTGACCGAGTGATGTGCGGTCGCCTCGACCGAAACCGTTGCCCCGAGCGCGAATAGGATCATTCGAGTCATGCTGCATTCCCCCTAGAGAATCCTGGTCGGTGTCGCGTCGACTCCACGTGCGATGTTCTCTATGGACGTGCCCGGCGAAAATGTTGGAGACCGATTATCAGTCGCACGAGATCGTCCTGTGCGGAATTTTACTCGGTTTGCGGCGAGATTCCTCAGGTTGTTAACGGCGCATCCAGTTGTCCGAGCCTGTAGAATAGTCGCTCCTCGGTGACTGGGATGCACGAACCACGTGGCCTCCTTCTGGGCAGAGCTGAGACGCCGAAACGTCGTACGCGTTGTGATCGCCTATTCAGCTACCGTCTGGGCGATTCTGCTCGCCTGGTATTTCAAGATTACAGCCGAGGGCATTCGTGCCGCAGACAACGTACCGGCGGGCGCCGAGCGCCGGTTCTCGGGACGCCAAGTCAATTACGCTATCATCGGCTTGCTGCCGATCGCGATTGCGTTCTTGGTCATCGACAACTACATGCATCGTCGATGCGCCGCGAGAGCCTCCGATGGCCTCGAGTTTCGCGCACGGTGGGGTGAGTGAGTATTAGCGAGCAACGAGGGACTCGATCTCGCTGCCTAGCAGCCGTCGTTACATTGCTGCTATTGCCGTCATTCAGCGTCGCGCAAGACGCCGAATTCGATCCACGTGACTTCTCGGGAATCTGGGTGCTGGTATTCGTGCCGGACGGCCAGGCGCCGTTCGGTCCAGATCGACCTGCTTTGACGACGGCCGGGGAGGAACGCTACTTGCAGAATATCCCGTCCGGCGGCAACGATCCGAATCGTCCGCCGAGCGACGACCCGACTGAGTCCAACGACCCAACCTACGCGTGTAATCCAATTGGTTTTCCACGCACGTTCTACGATGAGGTGATCCGCACCTTCGAGATAGTTCACGTCGAAGACCGAATCCTGCAGCTGTTGCAGCGACGGCGAACGTTGCGTGAGCTTTGGCTCGATGGGCGAGATCTGCCGCAGGGCGAGAATCTCGACAATATCGGGCCCTCTTGGTATGGGCATTCGGTCGCGGAATGGCAGGGCGATGAGCTTGTCATCAACACAGTGGGTATGGATGATCGCGCGTGGCTCGATAGCGTCGGTCATCCGAAAAGTTTTGCAGCGCGCATCGAGGAAAGAATTCAACGAGTCGACGCCGACACGCTGGAAGTTCGGATGACGCTTAACGATCCAGTCAACTACACGGCGCCTTGGGAAGGACGTGTGCTTCGGTTCTCACGTGAGCCGCGCGAACGAATGACGTATTTCGGCTGGTATGGCTTGTACTCGGGCGTCACCGATTTGATGTGTGCGCCGTTGAATTTTATCGAGCTCAGGCGCGAAGGCGCCTACTAGTTTTTGTCGTCGAGTTTCGCACGGCTGTCAGCCGGTGCCTGCTCACGATCATGCATGCCGTAGTCGCGCACGACCTCGGCAATCCGCAGCCGATAGTCGCCGAAGATCTCGTTGCGGCCTGCAGCTTGTGCGACTCGATGTTCGGCAACGTTGCGCCATTGTTTGACTGCAGCCTCGTCTCGCCAGAGCGAAAGCGACAAGATTTTGTCCGGGTCCGTGAGACTTTGGAATCGCTCGATCGAAATGAAGCCATCGATCTGCGTGGCCAGTGGCCGCAATCGTGCGGCGATATCCAAGTAGTCCGATTTGCGTCCGGAGCGCGGGATGACTTCGAAAATGACTGCGATCATCGGCCGTTACTGCTCAGGTAGCGGCGGCAGGCCGTAGTGCTCACGGATTGCTGGGCGCACCGAGTCTATGTTCGCCAATATTAGGTTCTCGAGCCGTTGAATGCCTTCCTCGCGGTTCTCGACGGGCTCGTCGAGCCACACAGCGCCCGACGATATCAGCTCCGCGCCGACTGTGTTGATCGTATAGATTGCCATATGAATGACGGCGATCAAGGCATCGCGATCCGTCGAGCCGACTGCCTCGGCAAACGCAGTCATATCCGCGAAGATCCGCGGCGATATCGAGTTTCGAACCGATTCGAGTGAACTGCCGGGTCCGATAGACGCAGGTCGCAGCATCAACACAGCCTGAACGCCGCTGACGCCGAGAGTTTCGAACACTTCGTCATCCGTCAGGTCTTCGATGTCCGGCACGAGCATATGGCCGGCTACGGCGTCGTAGCGGTGTTGTCGGGCCAGTGTTACGAGATCGTTCTCGAGCGCAGCTCGAACGGTGCTGTCCTCTACGAGCACGATAATCGCCGATCGAAACGTAGCGATCTCCTGTGCGCTGGCACTCGTCGCAACGCAAATGCCGATCAGTAACAGATTCCAGAAAACTGCGCGCATCGCGTCACCTGAATCACAGCGTCCCGAAGCCGCTAGCCTACCACCTTTGCCGCCGAGTCGGGCGCTTCTACGCTTCGAACGTACGCCACTCCGGCATGTACGAAAGGCCAAGATTGACGATGCGCGTTATCAGGGCTGGATAATTGATGCCGACGTTGGCTGCTGACTCTGCAAAATCCTCACCGTAAGACAGATCGGGATTGCAGTTCGCTTCGAGCAAGAACACTCGACCGTCGTCTCGCAGGCGGAAATCGAGGCGTGCGAACCCACTCATGTGTAGCGCTCGATAAATGCGTTTCGCGTTTTTCGCAAGGGTTTGTTCTTGCTCGGCGCTCAACGACTTTGCCGCGCCGGTCGATATGCCATGCTTCACTTGATAATTGCGATCCCATTTCACTTTGCGGGTCGCAATCCCCGCCTGCACGTCGGTCAGCGTGCCGAAATCCATCTCCCAAGGCGGTAGCGTCGTCAGTCGCGTGTTACCGAGGACGCCTACGTAGACTTCTCGTCCATCGATGTACTCCTCGACCAGCGCATCGGTTTGGAGAGTTTCGTGAATGAATTCGACGCGCTCTTTGAGACTCGTCATATCGTCGACGATAGAAGCTTGCGAGATCCCTAGGGACGCATCCTCGGTCGCGGATTTGACGAATAGCGGGAATCTCAGGCGCTTTGGTTCTCGGAACCGCTTGCCGTGCGCAAACAAGCGGAACGCCGGTGTGTCGATGCGGTGCCATGCAAGCACCTGCTTCGTCAGGACTTTGTCACGAGACAACATCATGCCGCGCGGATTGCAGCCCGTGTACGGCTGCCGCATCAGCTCGAGATAGGCGACGATGTAATGGTCGTACGATACGATCCCGGAAAACTCGTCGAGCAGATTAAAGACGATGTGTGGCTGCCAGTCCCGAACGGTCTCGCGGAGCTCTTTGAGGCGGTCGCCGATGCCCAGTACACGAACGTTATGTCCGAGGTTGATCAGTGTCGACATGACGTTGTATTCGGTTCGCCATTCGTCGATCTCCGCTTCGGTCTTGCCGGTAATGTCGTCGGGTGGAACTAGCTGCTCATGGACGATCAGCAATATTCGAAGTTTCTTCATAGTAGATAGTTTTCCCTGTTACGCCGAAGAACGTCGAATGCGACGCGCTCATGCAGGCGTATGACATCGCTCGCACTATCTTTGCGCGATTTTCTCAGCACGAGATTCAGCGCAAGACTGCGCTGCCTGAGTCGATCGATGACATGGTCGGCAAGATACGGATTGATCGCGAGATGCCGTACTAGTTGTTTTCTGAGTCGCGGCGTCAGCTCGCGAATGAAGCGGCGCGCCGGCACGCCACGAGGTCGCAGGTGACGGTGCGTAAATGTTCGCGTAAGCCAGCGATCGTAGCGCTTCTCGGCCGGGTCGTATGCGCGCTGTTTGCGGCGGTAGTGCTGTCTGAGCGTCTGACGTTCGTCTGTCAGGGATGCGACGACGCGCCGATCGCTGACGGCGGGGCGTCGATCGGCTATCTCCGACATTAGCTCGTCGACGAGCTCAAGCTTCTTCAATGCCGGCCAGCCGGCATACTCTCTGCGCCAACGCGTTTTCGGCTGCAACCAGACGGCAAATGTTTCGGCAAAATCCTCGGTTGGATGGCTTTGCGCGTACCAATGCCCGAGGTGCAGCACGTACCGCCTGCTGCCGGGACGAACGGAGTAGTCGCTCGGATACGGTGTCGATGCGTATCCGAACGTCGCCCGCCAGTCGGCGCGCCGGCGTAGGCGGTAGGCGGTATCGATCGCGTGCCCGGCCTCGTGGCGCAATATTCGCAGCCGCCATTTGGAATTGCTGCCTTCGACCTCACCCATCATGCGGTGCTCGAGCCTACGCAGCCGCGGATGCGCAACGAAGAACGGTACGGCGATGCCTGGAATGCCATCTGGAGAGAACCATTCTGTCGACAGCCAAATGCGGGGTCGGAACCGGATACCGCGTCGTTCGAGCTGCGCATAGAGCTGCTCGATTTCAGGCCAGATCGTGCTGTGCTTGAGGCGCAGCCCGAGACCGCGCAGCGAAATGTCGAGCAACGCGTCGTCGTCAAATGTGGCCCAGCGGTAGTCCGAGTCTAGGTTGCGCCGTGAAGCCGCCATGCAACCGATGGTACCCGATTCATCGTGCCGGAAATCGATTTGCGCAAACGCGCCAGCGTTGCTGTAGCATTGCTGCGTCGGTGCGACCTCTGACCGGTACCTGTCACAAATTCGAGTGAGACCATGAATTCCGAGCACAGCAATCTCGCGCTTTTCTGCGATTTCGAAAACATTGCACTCGGTGTCCGCGATGCAAAGTACGCGAAGTTCGACATGAACAAGGTCTTGGAGCGACTGCTGGTCAAAGGCAGCATCGTCGTCAAGAAAGCGTATTGCGATTGGGGGCGGTACAAGGACTTCAAAGCGACGATGCACGAGGCGGCGTTCGAGCTCATCGACATTCCGCATGTGCGCCAATCGGGCAAGAATTCGGCTGATATCCGCATGGTCGTCGACGCGCTGGATCTTTGTTATACGAAGTCTCACGTGGACACGTTCGTGATCATCAGCGGCGATTCGGATTTCTCGCCGCTCGTCAGCAAGCTGCGTGAGAATGCCAAGACGGTCATTGGCGTCGGGGTGAAGAACTCCACGTCGGATCTTCTGCTCAGCAATTGCGATGAATTCATTTATTACGATGACCTCGTTCGCGAAGATGAGCAGAAGCGTGTGCCGCGTACGCCGCGCGGCCGCAAGAAGAAAGCGAAGGCGGCACCCAAGAAGACCGATCCGATGCAAGAGGGGATCGATCTTGCGCTGGAGACGGCCGCTGCGCTGAACGCCGAGCGTGGTGACCAAGAGAAACTCTGGGGCTCGATGGTCAAACAGGCATTGAAGCGGCGCCGACCGGGTTTCAACGAGCGCTACTACGGGTTCGATTCGTTCAGCGCGTTACTCGAGGAGGCTCAGGCCAGAGGTCTTCTCGAGCTCGTTCTCGATGAGCGGTCCGGTGGCTACATCATTCGCGACGTCAGCACATAGACGGAACGTCGAACGGATTACGAGAGGCTAGCGGTGGCGTATCGAAATTCGACTGAGACGTTCGGTAGCGTCGCCAAGGCACTGCATTGGGCGATCGCTGGATGCTTCGTCATCGCTTATACATCCGTCTACTATGCGATCGCGTATACGGTCGACGGCCAAGTGGCCAACGATATTGCCGTGCAGATCCACATCACGACCGGGATCGTGACCGCGGGGCTCATTTTGGTACGCGTGTACTGGCGTCTATCCGGCATCCGTCCCGAGGTTTTGGTTACGAATGCGAACCTGAAGATCGCTGCGCAGATCAGCCACGCCGCGCTCTACGCGTGCATGATCGTACAGCCGATTACCGGATACCTCGGCACGTTTCGCGATGCCGATTACCTGGGCGTCACGAACTTCGGCGATACAGCGCTGTTCGCGTGGATATCGACAACGTTCGACATCTCCTGGGAAGCCTGGGAGGCGCCGATGGACTTTATCCATCGCAGTGTGCTGGGCTCGAAGCTGTTATGGATGCTAATTCTCGTTCACGTCGGCGCTGCGCTGATGCACCATTTCGTGTGGCGCGACGGCACGCTGGTCCGCATGCTCCCACGACGCTAAAATCGCAGATGCCGTTTATGCGAGCTTCGGCGGATATTGTGCGCGGAGCTCGAGCGTCATTCCAAGTTCTTGAGGCGGGAGACACTATGAAACCTACAACCCTTGCAGCGCTGTGCGTCTCGACCGTAGCGCTCGTCGCATGTGATACCGGCGGTGATATGGGCGGCTCCGAAACCGCAATGGACGATTCCGCGTGGGACGTGCTGTTCGCCGGCCAAGACTCGAATGCTTTCAATGAGATCGGCGGCGGTAACTGGCGTCTCGAGAACGGCGTTGTCATGGCCGACGACGGCGAGCCGCCGGGGTTTCTCGTGACCGCGGGCGCGTACACCGATTTCCACATACGTGTCGAATTTCAAGCGAGTTCGGAGACGAATAGCGGAATCTTCATCCGCTGTGCCGACGCAAACGTCGTATCAGCCGAAGCGTGCTACGAGATCAACGTATTCGACCAGAACACGAACGCGGCCAATCGTACCGGCGCTATCGTCAATCACCAGGGGCCGCTGGCGAGCGTCATGGCAGGCGACGCCTGGAATACGTTTGACATCACTGCCGAGGGCGCGCATTTGACGGTTCGCGTCAACGATATCCTGACGGCGGATTACACCGATCCGGAGAACGAGCATCCAAGCGGCTATATCGGACTGCAATACAACGGCGGCCCGATTCGATTCCGCGACGTGCGCATTCGTCCTCTGTAGCGGCAATGCACAGCGGACTGCGCCGTTCGAGTCGCGCGCGGCAGGCTATCGGGGCGCTGCCCACTATCGTCTCGTGCTGCTTAACGTTGGGTGCGGCGCCTGCGGCCTCAGCGCAAGATGAGGTCGAGATTTTAGAGCGCTTGTTGCTGACGGTCGGCGTGTCCGGCCGTGAGGCGCCGGTGCGTTCTGAAATCCTGGAGCTGCTGCCTCGATGGGCGCGCGATGCGGCGGTCGTCGACGCAATGGGCAATCTCGTCGTGACCGTCGGCAGCGGTGAGCCGCACGTCGCCTATGTCGCACACATGGACGAGATCGGCTACATGGTCACGAACATACGCGACGATGGCTTGATCCAGGTGGCCAAGCACGGCGGGTTTTTCGATCGCCAATACGAAGGTCAGGTCGTTCAGCTTCACACGCAGAACGGCCCGGTCAACGGCGTCGTTGCGATTCGCTCGGTGCACCTGACGCGTGGTCTGCCACTGAACGACGACGGATTCAATCACGGCGACGTATTGATCGATGTCGGCACGCGTAGTCGCACGGAGACCGAAGAACTCGGCGTCGCGCTGCTCGACCCGATCGCCGTGCCGAAACGCGTCTCGCAGCTCGCCGGAACCCGCATGGCGGCGCGGTCGATGGACGATCGCTTCGGTTGCGCAGCTCAAGTCGCATTGGCACGACGGATTCAGCCAGCCGACGTCGACGGCACGTTGACGCTCGCGTGGGTCGTTCAGGAAGAGGTTGGGCTTCGCGGCGCGCGGGCACTGGCCGAGAGCATGACGCCGGACGTCGTTGTCCCGGTCGACTCGTACGTCACGTCCGATGCAGCGCTCGAGGATCCCCGCGTCGGGCTCCACGAGCTCGGTGCCGGCCCGGTCATTCGCGCGCTCGACAACAGCAACATTGCGCCAATCGAGCTCGTGCGTAATCTCGTCGACTTCGCGCAAAGTGCCGATCTGCGCTTGAGCTACGGCGCAACTCAAGGCGGCAACGACGGTTCGGTGTTTCGCAATGCGCAGTCGCGCGTCGTGCCGTTGTCGATACCGATTCGCTACTCGCATACGGCCATCGAGGTCATCGACACGTCGGATCTGAGTGAGCTCGTCGATCTGCTCGAAGCGATGGTGCGCGACGTGGCTTGGACGCAATAGGAGCAATAGCGGATCGTAGCGGCCGAGCGCAATTGGTTTTAACGACGGAGCGAGTATCGTGACGACTCGACGACAGTTTTTACAGCATTCCGCCGAGATCGGCCTCCTGACAGGGCTGCCGAGTCTAGTTGCGGCGCAAGCTTCGCTGCCGACACGGCCAATTCCGGCGACAGGGGAGCGAATACCCGTCATAGCGTTCGGAACTTATCGAACGTTCAACGTGGCCCGTACCGAGGCCGAGCTGGACCCGCTGCGGCGCGTTACACGGCTGTTCTTCGAGCAGGGAGGCCGAATCGTTGACTCGTCTCCGCAATACGGGCCGTCGGAAGCAGCATTCGGAGACGTGCTGCGTGGTATCGATTCGGTGCCGGCCGATCTGTTCGCCGCGACGAAAGTTGCCGTCGACGGCCGCGAGGAAGGTGAGCGGCAGATGCGCGAGTCGCCCGAGAAGATGGGGGTCGACGCGATCGATCTACTGCAGATTCACAACTTGCGGGATTGGCGAACGCAACTGCCGACGCTACGGGCCCTGAAGAAGCGCGGCACGATTCGATATATCGGAATCAGCGCATCGCGCGAAGCGCTCTACGACGAGTTCATTGCCGTGATGCGCAATGAGCCTTTGGACTTCATCCAGATCAACTACAGTGTCGCTGAGCGCAAATCGGAGGAGGTTATTCTTCCGCTTGCGATCGAGCGTGGCATGGCTGTGCTGATCAACCGGCCTTTCGTTGCCGGTGCATTGTTTCCACGTGTCGCGGAGCGTTCGTTACCGGAATGGGCTGCAGAGTTGGACTGCACCAGCTGGGCGCAGTTTTTCTTGAAGTTCGTGCTGTCTCACCCGGCCGTAACGGCCGCCATCCAAGCGACGACCGATGAGGCGCACCTGCTCGATAATATGGCCGCAGCGTATGGACGCATGCCGGATGAGGCAACGCGTCAGCGGATGGTGAATCTGATTGGGCTCAGCGGGCGGCCGCCCTGGGATTGAAACGGGCCTGCCAGAGCAGCCGGGCGCTTAGCGTCCTACCCAATTCATCGCAATGGCAAAAAGCGTCAGCGTGATTGCCGTTGTCGCCGCAATTCCAATCACCATTCCGAGTGTCAGTACTACATCAACCATCTTGTGCCTCCCAGCGAGATCCGTTGATTGGGACTCGTCACGCGGTGTCGGGCAATACCTGTCTCCGCGTGATGGGGGGATTATTCGTTACTGCCTCAACGTAATAAATTCGTAGATATACGTAACTGGCCGTTGTGGTCTGCTCGAGAGCAAACAAGCTAGATGCCTGGCCTATCTGGTGTGGGACGAGTATTGATAGATATTAAAAAAAGAGAAAAAACAAATAGATATCGTATATATCTATAAATTAACTTAGATTGCATTCGCTAGCCGCCAGCGGGTCGTCCAATTGAGTCACAGCAAAAAAAGCGGCCGCAAGACGAGGCCCGGGGTATAGGCGCTCGCATCGCGGCCGAGCGGGGGTCTCCGATAACTGGTGGTACCGTGTCCTCGGTCAGCTACCTGTCGACGCACAGGCCATCGGCTCGTCCGGCAGCGTGTTCGAGTGATAAATCTCGGTGCACGTCTTGCTCAATACAATGCGTGCTCGCTCGGTCAGATTGATATAGGGCGAGCCGCTTTTCAGGGGTCGGCCCGTTACCGTGATCTCGGTGCCAGGCGTCAGCGTGGATCGGGTCCACCCGAACCGTGTCGCCAGCTGTCGCGGGCTACCGAGCTCCGCTTGCCAGGTTGCGGTGGTGCCGGTGCGGTCTTCGACGTTGAATATGATGGTCGCGTGGGGATTGACGAGTTGGACAGCAACGACCGTCCCGGTCAGAGAAATCGTCGTCTCCTCGAAGCGTCCAGCATCGCCATGATGGGCAAGCAACGGGGCCGAAGCCGCAAGCAATGCGGCGATCGCGATCTTCGGTACATTGAAAATGGTTCTCATTGCGATTCCTCGCCGATCCTTTCGATTCTGCGTAACAGCTTAGATGCCCGATCCTTAATCGAACCTGAACGGATTCTGTAAAGGGTAGCGCCGGGCTGCGCTGCGCTTGACCGACTGATATTGGTAAGCTAGCGTTCGCGCTGCTCGCCGTGCGGACAAAGAACAACTAAATTGAACCGCTACGCTGTGGTGCACGTCCAAACAATTGCGGCCGGGGCTCAGTCCCGGTCCGGATGTCGATAGGAGGCCGTTTGTGAATAGCCGAGTCTCGAGCTCGATCGTAGTTTGCGCCTTTGCCGTCGGTGCGACCTTTGCATCGCCGTCGAACGCCCAGAGCTGGGTCACGGATTCCGTCTGCCCCGATGACACGCACTCGGAGTTTCACCGTTGCGCGCTGCGTGCGGCACGCAATTACGATCCGCCGCAAACCGTCGACGGCGTCCCTGATATGCAGGGCATCTGGCGTCGCCGTGCAGCAATGCACGAGAGTCTCGAAGCGCACCCTGAAACGATCGATGACAACGAGGCGACGAGCGCTGTCGTCGATCCGGCCAGCGGCATCGTGCCGATACAGGACTGGGCCGAGGTTCAGCGTCGTCTGAATCGAGCGACCTTTGTCCACCACAACGCAATATGCAGGCTCAGCGGAGTTCCGGTTTCGATGTACATGACCGGCACCTACCAGTTCATGCAGAGCCCGGGGATGTTTTTCGTCCAAGGCGAGGAGGCGCACGCGTTCCGCAAGATTCCTCTCGATGGCCGCGACCACGTTCATGACAGCATCAAGCTGGCGAACGGCGATTCGATCGGTCGCTGGGAAGGCAATACGCTGGTCGTCGAAACACGCAACCAGAACGCGAAAAACTGGCTGGATCAACGTGGGCGATTCTATACGGACGAGGCCATAATCACCGAGCGGTACACGATGATCGATGCCAATACGATTCATTGGCAGGCGACGATCGACGATCCGAACGTCTACACGCAGCCGTTCACGATCGCACTCGCGTATCGACGCAGCACGGTTGAAGACTTCGAGGTTTGGGAAGAGGCCTGCAACGAGAACAATGCGTTCGCGAAGCAACAGTTTTTGAACGTGGGTTATCAGATCTATAACGGAATGACTGGTGAGGAAGCGCGACGACTCAGCGCAGCCTGGGATGTCAATGAGGCAGAGGCAAGGGAGGCAGGAAGATGAAGAGCTTAATAACAAGGCAGTTTGGGCTCGCGATCAGTGCAGTTGGAGCAGCGTTGGCGCTCGGTTCACTCGCTAACGCGCACCACTCGGTCGCGTTGCAGTTCGATATGTCTAGTGAGATCGAGATCGAGGGCACTGTCGTAGCCATGGAGTGGCGCAATCCCCATGCCTGGCTGCAGGTCGAGGTCGAATCGGAAACCGGTGAGACCGAGACTTGGCAGGTGGAGTTCGGCAGCGCTAACTCGCTCTACCGCCGCGGATGGCGTCGTGATGACTTACCGGTTGGCACACACGTTGAGATTCTCGGGCTCGCCGCACGTGACGGGTCCAACACGATCGCCGCCGAGGATGTCACGCTGCCGGATGGGCGACGGCTGTTCGGCGGTAGTCGGCCTCGCGACTGATCCGTACAGTGATTGCGAGTGCTCGGCTGAAAGGAGGCCCTACGTGAGAAAGTCAGCGACTGCAGTCGGCGCGTTGTTGAGCATATGTCTGCTCGCAATGTCACCGGTCGTGGGTGTCGCCCAAGAATATTCGGTACCGCGCAACGAGCACGGCCAACCTGATCTCGAGGGCATCTGGCAGGCCGTCAATACCGCGGTTTGGAATATCGAGCCGCATGCGGCCTCACATGGCATTCCCGGAGGGCTCGGCGTCGTCGTCGCAGGTGAGCTGCCGTATCGCCCCGGCGCACTCGAGCAGCGTCGCATCAACTACGAGAATCGGCGCACGCAGGATTCGGAGGCGAACTGCTACATGGTCGGCGTGCCGCGCCTGATGTATATGCCGTATCCGTTCGAGATTATTCAAACGCCCGACCAGATTGTCGTGACGTCAGAGTGGGTGCACTCGATTCGCAACATTTACATGTCCGGCGAGCACCCCGAGGGTCCGATTCAGTGGTGGATGGGCGACTCCCGCGGTCGCTGGGACGGCGACACGCTGGTCGTCGACTCGATCCACTTCACGGATCAGACTTGGTTCGATCGCTCCGGAAACTTCCATAGTGAGTCGCTGCACGTCGTCGAACGCTTCACGCGCACGGGGCCGGATCACATCCTTTACGAGGCGACGATCGAGGATCCCGAGGTCTTTACCGAGCCGTGGCAGATGCAGATGCCCCTTTATCGGCGCAAGGACGACAACATGCGTCTCCTCGAGTACGAATGCTACGCCTACGCGGACGAGGATCGGTTCGGGATGTAGCCCCGGACCACCGACGGTCGCGGCATCTACGTATTGTCGGAGGCCGGCAAACGGGCGACGCTTAGCTGTCGCCGGGCATCGGCAGGTGCCGTACGAAAGCTCCCCCAGAACTGGATGCGATTCCTCCAGTGTCCGGCGGCATCTAATGCGGCCGCCGCTCGTTGTGGCCACGCCCGGCCGACAAAACCTCTGTGTCAGCTAGCGCTACCGCGCGGGGCGCACGGTTCGGTTGACTTCGTGACCACCTCGGCAAATGATGATCGAGATTTGCGACCGCAGTAATGGGATGCTGCCGACTCGGCGGCATCGCTCGACGCTAGGGGG
>JAHEEN010000254.1 GCA_024640685.1 Rhodospirillaceae bacterium | reverse complement strand
TGTTAACCAGCGCCCACGATGCCTCGACGCTCGATACACTGCACAGCGAGATGCGCGAGCATCGAAGTGTCTTGATCGGGCAATCCGGGGTTGGCAAGTCTTCACTGATCAACGCCATGATCGGCGACACCGTGCAGTCCGTCGGAACACTGTCGGCGAAGAGCGGCCAGGGCCGGCATACGACGACGACGTCGGTGCTCTACAGATGCCCGCAAGGCGGCGAGCTCATCGACTCACCTGGCGTTCGCGACTTTGCCCCGTACATCGACGACCCACGCGTCGTCGCCAGCGGTTTCCGCGATCTTCTACGATTTACCGACGACTGCCGATTTCCTGACTGCTCGCATCGCGCCGAACCTGACTGTGCAGTCAAGGCCGCAGTCGATGACAGCCATATCGCCCCAAGACGATATCAGAGCTTTCTGCGACTCTACGAGCTGACTGAGACGCTGCGGGCTGAGCGGTATGGATAGCCGCGCTTAGGTTCAGCCCAGACCGGCCGTCATCTGGCGCCCACCGAGCACGTGCATATGGATGTGAAAGACGACCTGACCGCCCTCCGAGTTCGTATTAACGACGACGCGGTAGCCCGGCAGCTCGTGCTCGTTTGCAAGCTCTTTTGCGACGAGAAACATTCGCCCAGCGAGGGCCGCATGGCTGGGAACGAGATCGTTGAGCGTTGCAATATGGATCTTCGGAATGATCAGGCCGTGAAACGGGGCCTTTGGCGAGATATCGCGAAACGCGAGCAACTCGTCGTCCTCATAGAGTCGATTGGCAGGCAACTCGCCAGCAACGATCTTGCAGAACAGACACTCGTGGGCTGCAGTACTCACGACACCTCCTCGGCTGGACCCAGTTCGACAGCGCGCCGGCCGCGGAGCGCACGCGACAACGTGCCGCTGTCTACGAACTCGAGCTCGCCGCCCATCGGCACGCCATAGGCAATGCGTGTCGCATCGATGCCATACCGGGCAGCGAGCGTCGCAATGATATCGGCCGTAGCATCGCCTTCGACGGTTACGCTCGTTGCGAGAACCACTTCTTTGATCGGCTCGTCACTGAAGCGCTGCTCGAGCAGATCCAAGCCAAGCTCATCCGGACCGATGCCATCCAGCGGCGATAAGTGCCCCATCAGTACGAAGTATCGGCCGTTGAAGGCGGCCGACTGCTCGATCGCAATGACATCCGCCGGAATCTCGACGACGCATAACTGTCCGACATCGCGGCGATCGCTAGCGCACAGCGCGCAGAGTTGCTCTTCGGTGAGCATCCTGCAACGCTCGCAATGCTGAATGTCGCAGCTGGCTCGCTCCATCAAGGTCGCGAGATGTCGAGCACGTTCGCGGTCGCGATGCAGCAAGTGGAATGCCATTCGCTGGGCGGACTTCGCGCCAACGCCAGGCAAACATTGCAGAGCATCGATGAACTGCTTCAACAATGGCGAGTAACCGTGACTCATGGGAATCGCGAACTCGTTTTAGAACGGCAGCTTGAATCCCGCCGGCAACGGCAATCCGCCGGTGACGCCGCCAAGCTTCTCCTCGGCAAGTTGCTGCGCCTTCTGAGCCGCATCGTTGAATGCCGCTGCGATCAGATCTTCTAACAACTCCTTATCTCCATCGAGCAACGTTGGCTCGATCTCGACACCGCGAACCTCATGCTTACACGTCATACTGACCGTCACCATGCCGCCCCCGGCATTGCCGGTCACTTCGGTTGACGCAAGCTCATCCTGCACTTTTTGCATGTTGGCCTGCATTTCTTGTGCCTGCCGCATCAGTTGGCCTAGGCCTTTCATTGCGTCGTTCCCTCTGCTGCCTCGATCGGCTCAATCGTATCGACGTCGACCACGGCATCGAATGCCGTCTGAAAACCTTTGACCATCGGATCGCTTTCAATCGCCTCGCGCGCTTGCCGCATCCGCGCTGACTCGTTGGCCTTGCGTTGCTCAGCGGGTGTTGGAACGCTTGGGCTCCCCTCTGCGATCGTCAATCGCAAGCGGCGCCCGACCTGCGAAGCTAGTGCAGCTTCCAAGCGACTGCGCACTTGATCAGTATTCAAGTGCGCTTTGTCCGATGCCAGAATCAACTTGAGCTCCCGTTCTCCACGGCTCGCGATGATGCAATTCTCGGCTAGCTGCCGCGCGGCACCACGAACGTCAGCGGCTGCGAGCATCTCGGGCCACGCATCTGTCGCGGCGTCATCGGAGACGGCTGCTGTCTTCGTTGTCGATGCCGAGTTGTCGGGAGAATCATTCTCAGAGCCGTTCGCTGCGGGGGACTGCGCCTTCTGGCTCCGCGTCGCGCTCGAGGTTGCTCGCGACTTGCGGTTGTCGGCCGCCTTCTCTGATGAGCTCGATCCGGCTTTACCGACCTCGGTTGGCGCGCCCGGACGAAACGCCAACATGCGCAACAGCGTCATCTCGAACGCCGAGCGCCAATCGGCACAAGCAGACAGATCTCGACGGCCTTGCACGGCGATTTGATAGTAGAGCTGAACGTCCTCGGGCGTCATCGTCGTTGCGAGGTCCAGCAACGCTTTGTAGTCATCGCTGTCAGCGTTGCTGCCAACGAGCTGGTGAACCGCAATACGCTGCAGCGCGGCCATTAGCTTATCGAGCACAACGGAATAGTTCGGTGCCTGCTCGTCGAGTGCTGCAACCTCGTTGAGCAACGCGGAACCGTCACCGGCTGCGAGTGCCTCCAAGAACGCGACGATGTGGCTGTGGTCGATCGAGCCGAGCATTGCATCGACAGCTGCACGCTCAACGTTTCCGCCACCGAATGCAATCGCCTGGTCGAGCAAGCTCAACGCATCACGCATACTGCCTTCAGCGCCCCTAGATAACGCCGCCAACGCATCCGAATCCGCTGCGACGTCTTCTGCGGCGACGATGCGCTCGAGCTGTTGTTGAATTTGCGTGGGCGTCAATCGCTTGAGATTGAACTGCAGGCAGCGCGATAGCACAGTGACGGGCAGTTTCTGTGGGTCCGTCGTCGCGAGCAGAAACTTGACGTGCGGAGGCGGTTCTTCGAGCGTCTTCAATAGTGCGTTGAACGAATGGTTCGACAGCATGTGCACTTCGTCGATCAGGTAGATCTTGAAGCGGCCTTGCGTCGGCGCGTACTGTACGTTATCGAGCAGCTCGCGCGTATCGTCGACGCGCGTGCGCGAGGCCGCATCGACCTCGAGCAGATCGACGAATCGCCCTTCGTCGATCGCGACACAAGCGGCGCATTCCCCGCAGGGCTCTGCGACGACGCCCTGCGTGCAGTTCAATGCCTTGGCGAGGATGCGCGCGACGGTCGTCTTACCGACCCCGCGCGTTCCCGCGAACAGGTACGCATGGTGAACGCGCTCGGCCGACAGGGAGTTGACGAGCGCTTGGACGACGTGCTGCTGACCGACGACCTCCGCAAAGCGCTTTGGCCGCCATTTTCTCGCCAGAACCGTGTAGCTCATTACGTCCGCTGCATCTCGCCCAAAATTAAGATCCGCGTCAGCCCTACCCCGGCACCCGACCCGGCCGCTGCCGCTGCTCCCTTCCGGGCCTGACGGGGTTCACGGCTGATCGTCGCGGGGGAACCGACGCGGACCCCGAGTACTTTACCAGCCCACCCGATGGCCTGCACAGCGTCTCGAACTCGGCGCGTGTGCGATACGGGAGGTGCGATACCCCCGTCGAACCACTAGAATTTCAGCTCCGACGGAGAGGTGGCCGAGCGGTCGAAGGCGCTTGCTTGGAAAGCAAGTGTACGTGTCACAGCGTACCGTGGGTTCGAATCCCACCCTCTCCGCCAAATTATTATTATTTACAGATAGTTACAGTGAGACCATCCATAGTGCCCAACATAGTACCCACTATAATGACCTGATTACTGTCGGCAGCTATTGTGCAACAACGTTCCCTAGCCGCGGTACCTAGCATGCGATTCTTCATTAGGCGTCTTCATCGTGATAGCGGAACTGGTGCTGCCCCGATAGAATTGGCTACCTAGATGCTACCCAGCTTCAAAGACGCGCAACGAACCTCGCATGCCTAACCTGCCCAGCTACGCAACTTCGCCGGTGGTCGAGGTAGCAGCCGGCGTGCAGTTCGAGAAAATCGAGTGGCTAATTGCCCCTCGAATCGGCGAGGTATGGGAGAAGTTCAAACACGAGTTCCCCAGCGTCGAACAACATGCTCCGCTGGCACCCGTTGTCGAGAAACTCGGCTTGCGACGACCAGTTCAGCAACGACTGAATGTTTCGGTCGAGAACAGTGCGATTACGCCGCGAGCATGGATGTTGAATAGCCAGGGATCTGAGCTGATTCAGAGTCATCAACGGTGTCAGTCGTGAGAAGCAATCAA
>JAHEEN010000253.1 GCA_024640685.1 Rhodospirillaceae bacterium | reverse complement strand
CTCGACGGCAGCGCGCTCATCGATACCTCGATCCTCGTGCGGCATACGCATGTCGATGACAATACCGTAGCCGGCATCGCTGATCTCATCGAGCGTCTCGAGCGTCGGTTGACCGTGGCCGGTCACACCCTCGATGTAGGCGCCGGCATCCTGGCCACTCGACGCTTGCTGCGCCGATGCGACTGCAAGCAGGCCAAGAACCATCGCCAGACCGGCAACGGGACTGAGAATACGTGGACTTGTCAGCATCGGTTCGGTCTCCTGCGTTCTCGAGGTCGAGTCAGTCTTCGCAAGCCGCAACGATACGCCCTCGACCGCGATCCGCGCAAGCGCCGCACGACTGCGCCTAGCGGCTATAGTATGGCCCTAGACCCACGGCACCGCGGAGATCGACGCCCATGACCGATGATGTCAACCCGAGCGCAGCGAACCTCGAATTCGCGGCCGGCAACGGCCTCGTGCACCGCCGGCTATTCCTGCAAGGCTCGGCGCTACTGGGGGCGACCGGCCTGGGGTTGTTAACGGCGCGCACGGCTTCGACCGCACCACCCCCGGAGGTGCCGGAGTGGATGCGCGCGCCTGGCGCGCCGATGAGCCCGTATGGCGGCCGGTCGCGCTTCGAGGAAGACGTCCAACGCATCGTTGGGCCGCCGGCGCGAGGCACGACCGGCGCCGGCTCTTCGCGAACGCCGCTGGAGCGCATCACCGGCATGATCACGCCGAATGGCCTGCACTTCGAGCGCCACCACAGCGGCATTCCGGACATCGATCCGAATCGGCACCAGCTACTGATCCACGGGCTCGTCGACCGACCGCTGATGTTCTCTATGGACGCCCTGCACCGCTATCCGATGGTGTCGCGAATCCAGTTTCTGGAATGCTCCGGCAACAGCCGGATCAACATGAACCCGGAGCCCGCGGATCGCTCGTGCGGCGGATTGCACGGGCTCGTCTCGTGCTCCGAGTGGACAGGTATCCCGCTCGGCGTTTTGCTCGAAGAGGCCGGCGTCAGCAGCGATGCGCGTTGGCTACTGGCCGAGGGCTCCGATGCCGCTGCGATGACCCGCAGCGTGCCGCTCGCAAAGGCCATGGACGATGCAATGCTCGCGCTTTACCAGAACGGCGAAGCGCTGCGCCCTGGGCAAGGCTATCCGGTCCGGCTGTTCCTACCCGGCTGGGAAGGCAACATCAGCGTTAAATGGTTGCGCCGGCTGAAGCTGACGCGCGCGCCGACGATGACGAAGGACGAGACGTCGAAATACACCGACCCCAGACCTGACGGCGTCGCCGAGATGTTCACGTTTCCAATGGGCGTCAAATCCCTGATCACATCACCGGCCGGCGGTCTGACGATGCAGGGCCCGGGCCTCTACGAGATCTCCGGCATCGCGTGGTCGGGCTCCGGGCGTATCCGCCGTGTCGAAGTTTCGGCCGACGGCGGCGCATCGTGGGCCGACGCCGCATTGACCGAGCCGGTGCTGTCGAAGGCGCTGACGCGGTTTCGGGTGCCGTGGCAGTGGGACGGCGGCCCTGCCGTGCTGCTGAGCCGCGCGATCGACGAGAACGGCGCAGTGCAACCGCTGCGTAACGAGATCATCGCTGCGAAGGGTCTCCACTTCTACTATCACAACAATGCCGTGCAGAGCTGGCAGGTTGCGTCGAATAACGAGGTCAAAAATGTGTTCGTATAAGTTATCGACGATCCTCGCGACGGCGCTCGTCGCGGGCACGGCGCTAGCGCAGCGCGGCCCGGATCTCGGCGTCGTCGCAACATCAGAGCAGATCGCAGAATGGGACCGCAGCATCGGCCCGGACGGCACTGGCCTGCCGGAAGGCTCCGGCACGGCCGCAGCGGGCGCTGCGATATTCGCCGCAAAATGCGCTGCATGCCACGGCGTCGACGGCGAAGGCACCATCAATGATCGTCTCGTCGGCGGCCAGGGCACGATCGGCGCGGAGCGGCCGATCAAGACGATCGGCAGCTACTGGCCGTACGCAACGACGATCTTCGACTACGTCCGGCGCGCGATGCCCTATTTGACGCCGCACACATTGACCGACGACGAAGCATACGCGCTGACGGCCCATCTGCTGCACGAGAACGGGATCATCGGACTGGACGATGTCATCGACGCGGAGTCGCTTGCGAACGTTGCAATGCCGAATCGCGACAATTTCGTGCGCCGCGACGGCGTCGACTGACTCGTAGACGCGCGACGCGCCTCGATGCTAGCGCGTCAGATTTGCGTAAACGCGGTCGACGAAACGCAGTGAGTTCGTCAGCTCATCGTCCCAGTCGGCGGTTGGATTCGCCGCGATAACCTCATCGAGATTCGCACCGTCGTCGACGAGCTCGGCGATTCGGTCGCGCACGGTCTGCACCATGTCGACGTAGTCGCGCAGATCTTGATACGTCGCAACCTCGCCATGCCCGGGCACGACGACGGTATCCTCGTCGATCTGCATCAGCACGGCCTCGCAAAACGCGATGACGCCGTCGACGTGGCCGCCGTTGTCGGCATCGATAAACGGATACGACGACGTGTTGAACACGTCACCGAGATGCACGACGTTGTGGCCGCGAAAAATGACCGCCGCATCGCCGGTCGTATGCGCTCGCCCGAAATGCATCAAGTCGACGCGCTGGCCGTTGAAATGCACCTGCATCGTCTCGTCGAACGTCGCAACAGGAAGCGCCGACGTTTCCCAGACCGGATAAGGCGTCTGCGCCTGCACGGTATTGACGATGCGCTCGCGCGTCAGCATCTCGCGCGAGTTCAGATGTGAGATGATCCAGCTGCCGCCAGCGCCAAGCACGCGATTGCCCTGCGCATGATCGGCGTGCCAGTGCGTATTGATGACGACGTCGACGCCGTTGCCGCCGAGCCCGCGGATGCGCTCGAGGAAAGCCGGCACCCTATTGCGGAACTGGTCGTCGACGATCAGCACGCCTTGCTCGCCGATCGAGACGAGTAAGTTGCCACCGGTCGGGAAATAGAGAATGTAGAAGTTGTCGTCGAGCTCGACCGCGCGAATGTCGCTGGCGTCGAAGTGATCGAGCCCCTGCGCTACGGCCGTGCCGCAGGCCAGATATACGACGACCGACGCGATCGCAAGCGATGTTCTCATCGTACCCCCCTCATAAAACGGATGACCGAGACTGCCACCCGTAGCGAACAACGTAACATCAAACGTGCGCTGCCATGTTGCTCTAGACGATAGCATACCGCGCGACGGCAGCGTCGTCCCACGCCAAGCCTACGCCTGCACGTGTCGAGATCGTCGCGGCACCCGCATCGATCGATAGCGGCTCCTCGAGAAACGCTTCGGCCCAATCAACGTACTCGAGCCAATGCGCCGTCGGCGTCGCCGCCAACAGATGCGCGCTGACCTCAGGATAAAGATGCGACGACACCCGCAATCCCGCGTCGGCGGCGATGCGGCTCGCGGCGAGCCAGCCCGAGACGCCGCCGATACGCATCAAATCGAACATTAGGTAGTCGCTCGCACGGAGCGCTATCGCCGTTGCGACCGCGTCGGGCCCATAGAGGTTCTCGCCGATCTGCACGGCCGGCTCGATCGCCGCAGCCACTTCAGCCGAGCCGCGCAAGTCGTCGCAAGCGACGGGCTCTTCGAGCCACGCTAGGCCGGCGTCGCGCAACACCGATCCGCGAGCGATCGCCTCATCGACCGTCAGTGCTTGGTTGTAGTCCGCCATGAGGGCTGTGCGATCGCCGACTGCAGCTCGCACGGCGTTAACGGCAGCGACGTCTTCGGAGGCATCGCTGCGACCGAGCCGGATCTTTACAGCGTCGAAGCCAGGCTCGAGCAGCGCCAGTGCCTCGTCGGCCAGCGCATCCACCGGACCGATACTCAAGCCGTTGCTGTTGTAGGCCGGAACCGAGTCGCGCGTAGCATCCAGCAATGTTGCCAAAGGCACATCGGCAGCGACGGCGAATGCATCCCAGCACGCGACGTCAATTGCGGCGATCGCCATCGCGATAATGCCGTGGACGCCGACGAGCTTGAACTGCGCGTGAAGCTTGCGGCTAATTGCGGCGGGCTCGACAGGCTCGCCTTGCAGCTGCTGCGCCGCGACGTCGATGACGCGCCGCACGAGAGGCGCAGCTGCCGGGTGGTAGCAATAGGCGTAAGCGCGGCCGGTGACCCCTTGATCGGTCTCGATCGCCACGAGCGCGAACGGAGCCTCTGACATTCGGGTCGAACTGGTACCGAGCGGCCGGCGCATCGGCACGACGATCGCGTGCGTGCGCAGCGCACGTATCGTCAACCCGGCTGAGTTCATGGTCCGGGTGCGGCCCGCGGCTTCAGTGCAGCAAATACCGTGTGATTAACCGGCGTCGCAACGTCTAG
>JAHEEN010000061.1 GCA_024640685.1 Rhodospirillaceae bacterium | reverse complement strand
AGATGAAGGTGGATTTGATCGCGCCGATTGCGATGGAGGATGGGCTGCGGTTTGCGATACGCGAGGGTGGCCGGACGGTCGGTGCCGGCGTTGTCGCGAAGATCATCGAGTAGGCGAAGAACAGCCCGCGACGGTGCTCGCCGCGGCATGGCCAGTCGCTGCTGCAGAGATGTCGTCGCGGCGAACGACGAGATAGGACAGGACACAGCGCGAGAAGATCGGATAGAGGCCAGTAGCTCAATTTGGCAGAGCAGCGGTCTCCAAAACCGCAGGTTGGGGGTTCGAGTCCCTCCTGGCCTGCCACCCACGCCGGTGAACGGTGGGGTCTCTACGATCGAGATTCGACGCGCATACGGAGACCGGGCGCTATAGGTGCTGAGTGGTTTATGGATAGTAAGGCAGATACCGGCGCGACGGCGCTCGACACACTGAAGCTCGTATCAGCGGCAGGCGTGCTCGTGGGTGGCATCGTTGCCTACTATTATTACGCCGACGTCGCGGTTGTGATACGGGCGGTCGGCGTGCTCGTCGCATTCGGCCTGGCTGCCGTCATAATGCTGCAGGCGAGCCAGGGTAAGACGCTGTTGCGGTTTATCACGGCAGCGCGCGTCGAGCTGCGCAAGGTTGTTTGGCCTACGCGTGAGGAGACGATTCAGACCACCGTGGCCGTGATGATATTCACGTTGATCATGGGGTTGTTCTTTTGGTTTCTCGACATGTTTCTGCTGTGGTTTACGCGCCTGCTGACAGGTCAGGGAGGCTGACCGCGTGAGTCTGCAGTGGTACGTCGTGCACGCCTACTCGAATTACGAGCACAAGGTGCGTGAGTCGCTCAAAGAGCGAATTGCGCGTTACGGTCTCGAGGACAAGTTCGGCGAGATCTTGATCCCGACCGAGGAAGTCGTCGAGATGCGCGAGGGTCAGAAGCGCCGCAGCGAGCGGAAGTTCTTCCCTGGCTATGTGCTCGTGCAGATGGATATGGACGAGGACACCTGGCATCTCGTCAAGGAGGTCCCGAAGGTTTTGGGGTTCATTGGCGGCACGTCCGACAAGCCTGCGCCGATCTCAGATGCAGAGGCGGCCGCGATTCTGAATCGCGTCCAGGAAGGTGTCGACAAGCCGAGGCCGAAGGTGTTGTTCGAGCCTGGCGAGGTCGTTCGCGTCAACGACGGGCCGTTCAACGACTTCAACGGTGTCGTCGAGCACGTGAATTACGACAAGAACAAGGTTCGCGTCGCGGTGCAGATTCTTGGCCGGTCGACGCCTGTCGAGCTCGATTTCGGCCAGGTCGAGAAGGTTTGATCGAGAGTTAAAAGAACATGGCACGTAAGATCGAGTCGTACATCAAGCTGCAGATTCCCGCCGGGCAGGCGAATCCCAGCCCGCCTGTCGGGCCGGCGTTGGGTCAGCATGGCGTCAACATCATGGAGTTCTGTAAGGCTTTTAATGCGGCGACGCAGCAGATGGAGCAAGGGATGCCGATTCCGGTCGTCATCTCAGTCTATACGGACAAGAGTTTCACGTTTATCACGAAGACGCCGCCGGCGGCCGTGCTGTTGAAGAAGGCAGCAGGCGTGCCGAAAGGCAGCGGCGCGCCCAATACCGAGAAAGTCGGTAAGGTCACACGCGCACAGCTCGAGGAGATCGCCAAGCTCAAGGAGCCCGATCTCAACGCGGCCGATATGGATGCGGCAGTCCGCATCATCGCCGGTAGCGCGCGTAGCATGGGTTTGGAAGTGGAGGGGCTGTAATGGCGAAGCTCAGCAAAGCCCAAAAAACGAGTCTCGAGCGCATCGATCGCGGCAAAGTGTATTCGGCCGATGAGGCGCTGGGTCTCGTGCGCGAGCTCGCGGGTGCAAAGTTCTCGGAGTCCGTGGACGTTGCGATCAATCTCGGCGTTGACCCGAAGAAGTCCGATCAGGTCGTGCGCGGCTCGACGGTCTTGCCGAACGGTACGGGTAAGGTCGTGCGCGTCGCGGTATTTACGCAGGGTGACAATGCCGACGCGGCCAAAGAGGCGGGCGCGGATATTGTCGGCTTGGAAGATCTAGCCGAGAAAGTTCAGGCGGGCGAGCTCGATTTCGATGTCGTGATTGCAAGTCCCGATGCGATGCGAGTTGTCGGTAAGCTGGGCCAAATTCTCGGCCCACGCGGGCTGATGCCGAACCCCAAAGTCGGCACGGTTGCCCCCGATGTCGCAGCAGCTGTCAAGAATGCCAAGGCCGGTCAAGTGCGTTACCGCACGGACAAGGCCGGCATCATTCACTGCCAGATCGGCAAGACGAATTTTGAGGTCGATGCGCTGAAGGAGAATCTCTCTGCATTGCTCGCGGACTTGGATAAAGCCAAGCCGGCGTCGGCCAAAGGTGTTTACATGAAGCGAGTCAGCGTGTCCTCGACGATGGGGCCCGGGCTGACTCTGGATCGCGCGACGCTGTAGGGGCGAGCGCGCTGACGATGTGTTTTTTTTGCCGTCCACGGATGGGCGGTCATCGAAGACCGTAGGTCCCGGCCGTTGGGTCGGGGTAATGGCGTTAGCCGCCTACGCAGATGGTGTTACCTGACTCAGCTTTGCCTGGTGAGGACGCGCCATCGACCGCTTAGCTCAGCGAGGAATGCGAGCGGCGGAATGGCGAATCGTGCCCCGGGTTTCGGGGTGCATCGTAAACCAGGAGTACGTTATGGCGCTGGATTTTCAGAGTAAACAAGCGCTGGTTGCTGAGGTGAATACCGTTGCGGCGTCGGCATTGTCGGCCGTGGCCGCCGAGTATCGTGGTCTTACCGTAGGTGAGATGACGAGCCTGCGTGCGAACGCGCGCAACTCCGGCGTCTACATCAAGGTCGTCAAGAACACGTTAGCGAAGCGTGCCGTGGAAGGTACCGAGTTCGAGTGCATGCAGGATGCCTTCAAGGGGCCGCTGCTGCTGGCATTTTCGAAGGAGGATCCGGGTTCGGCGGCTAGAGTCGTCAAAGACTTTGCCAAAGAGCACGAAAACCTCGTCACGGTCTCGGTCTCGATTGGCGGGCAGCTGTTTGAAGCCGCCGATATAGACCGACTGGCCGCTTTGCCAACGCTCGACGAAGCGCGTGCGATGTTGCTCCGAACCTTGCAAGGTCCGCTGACGCAATTCGTACGTTTGCTGAGCGAGCCTGGTGCAATGATTGCGCGCACGTTGCAGGCGCGCTCGGAGCAGACCTCATAACTAGCGACTGATTGCGCGCCTCGACGATGACGTGAGGCGGAGCAGGAACCAATTTATCGAAGGAGTGCTGACAAATGGCTTTATCGAATGAAGAATTAATCGAAGAGTTGAGCAACAAGCCGATCATGGAGGTCGTCGAGTTGGTCAAGGCTCTCGAGGAGAAGTGGGGTGTATCGGCCGCTGCGCCGGTCGCCGTGGCCGCCGCAGGCGGTGCTGCTGCCGCGGACGCCGGTGCCGAGGAAGAGCAGACCGAGTTTGACGTCGTCCTGAAGAGTTTCGGCGACAACAAGGTTGCGGTCATCAAGGTCGTTCGCACCGTCACGGGGCTTGGCTTGAAGGAAGCCAAGGATCTCGTCGAGGGAGCGCCGAGCCCTGTCAAGGAAGGTGTCTCGAAAGACGACGCGGAAGAGTTGAAAAAACAGCTCGAAGAGGCTGGGGCCAGCGTCGAAATCAAGTGATGCGGCTTGGCCGTATCCGTCCGTGGAACGACGTGCACCGCACACCGGCGAGGGCCGGCGTGCGGGTGTTCGTGCGTGTCCGCTCCGCTACGACTTGTTTGTAGTTGGCTTACCGAGCTAGAGGTAACCCGCGATGGCGTATTCGTTTACTGAAAAAAAGCGTATTCGGAAGAACTTCGGCAAGCTGCCGTCGATTCTGGATGTGCCGTACCTGCTCTCGATTCAACTGGATTCCTATCGGAGATTCCTGCAGGAGGAACAGGCGCCCGAGCAGCGCACGGACAGCGGGCTGCACGCGGCATTCAAGAGCGTCTTTCCCATCGTCAGTTACTCCGGGAACGCCGCGCTCGAGTACGTTAGCTATCGTCTCGGCGAGCCGGTCTTCGATGTCAAGGAGTGCCAGCTCAGAGGTATGACCTACGCTGCGCCGCTGCGGGTCCTCGTGCGTCTCGTGATTTACGATAAAGAGGCGTCCGGCTCGCAGAAGAAAATCAAGGACATCAGAGAGCAGGAGGTCTATCTCGGCGAAATGCCGTTGATGACCGACCACGGCACGTTCGTGATCAACGGTACGGAGCGCGTGATCGTCTCGCAGCTGCACCGCTCGCCGGGCGTGTTCTTCGACCATGACAAGGGTAAAACCCACTCGTCGGGCAAGCTGTTGTTCTCGGCTCGGGTCATTCCCTATCGGGGCTCCTGGCTCGATTTCGAGTTCGACCCGAAGGATTGCGTGTTCGTGCGAATCGACCGTCGTCGCAAGCTGCCGGTCACGATCATGCTGCGCAGTCTGGAGTACACCGATCAGGAGATCCTCGATCTGTTCTTCGAGAAGAACGAATTTACGATCTCATCGAAGGGCATCAAACTCGAGCTCGTGCCAGAGCGGCTCCGCGGCGAGACCGCGAGCTTCGATATCGTGGCGGGCCGCAAGGTGATCGTCGAGAAGGGCCGGCGTATCACGATCCGTCACGTGCGGGAGCTCGAGCAGGCCAAGGTCAAGCACCTCGAGGTCGAGCCGGATTATCTGGTTGGCCGTATGCTCGCGCACGACATCGTCGACGAGAACACGGGCGAGTTGCTCGCGAGCGCAAACGACGAGCTGACAGCCGAGGTCGTCACGCAAATTATCGACAGCGGCATCAAGCAGCTCAGCACGCTGTACGTCAATGACCTCGATCGGGGCGCATTCATTTCGAACACGTTGCGGATCGATTCGACGAAGACTCGGCTCGAGGCGCTCGTAGAAATCTATCGGATGATGCGTCCGGGCGAGCCGCCTACCAAGGAGGCCGCGGAGAATCTGTTCCAGAATTTGTTCTTCAATGCAGAGCGATACGACCTTTCGGCGGTCGGGCGAATGAAATTCAACCGCCGCGTCGGGCGGGCCGACTCTGAAGGCGAGGGCACGCTGACGAAGGAAGACATCATCGACGTGCTGAGGACGTTGATCGACATTCGCAACGGAAATGGCACTGTCGACGATATTGACCATCTCGGCAATCGCCGAATTCGCAGCGTGGGAGAGATGGCGGAGAACGCGTTCCGCATCGGCCTCGTGCGCGTCGAGCGCGCCGTCAAAGAGCGTCTCACGCTCGCCGAGTCCGAAGGCCTAATGCCACAGGAGATGATCAACGCGAAGCCCGTCGCGGCGGCAGTCAAAGAGTTCTTCGGCTCCAGCCAGCTGTCGCAGTTCATGGATCAGAACAACCCGTTGTCCGAGGTTACGCACAAGCGGCGCGTATCGGCGCTCGGTCCCGGCGGCTTAACCCGCGAGCGCGCTGGATTCGAGGTGCGCGATGTGCACCCGACGCATTATGGTCGGGTATGCCCGATCGAGACACCTGAAGGGCCAAATATCGGCTTGATCAACTCGCTTGCAGTCTATGCGCGGACCAACGAGTACGGCTTTCTCGAGACACCGTATCGCAAGATCGTCAAGGGCAAGGTGACGAGCGAGATCGAGTACTTGTCGGCGATCGAGGAGGGCCAGTACGTTATCGCGCAGGCCAATGCCAATCTGTCGCCTAAGGGCGCGTTCGTCGACGATCTTGTCTCGGCGCGCTACCAGAACGAGTTCGCGTTGCTGCCGGCTGACCAGATTCAGTACATGGACGTATCGCCAAAGCAAATCGTCTCGGCGGCCGCGTCGCTGATTCCGTTTCTGGAGCACGATGACGCAAACCGCGCGTTGATGGGGTCGAACATGCAGCGCCAGGCTGTGCCGACGCTGCGTACCGAGACGCCGCTCGTCGGCACAGGCATGGAGCGTGCGGTCGCCGTCGATTCCGGCGTGACCGTCATCGCACGGCGCGGCGGCACCGTCGACTCCGTTGACGCATCGCGCATCGTCGTGCGCGTCAACGATGACGAAGCGGGCGACGAAGAGGCCGGTGTCGATATCTACAACCTGACGAAGTACACGCGCTCGAATCAGAACACGTGCATCAATCAGCGGCCGCTGGTGAAATCGGGTAACGTCATTGCCCGCGGCGACGTGCTCGCGGACGGGCCGTCGACGTCGATGGGCGAGTTGGCGCTCGGGCAGAATCTTCTCGTCGCCTTCATGCCGTGGAACGGCTACAACTTCGAGGATTCGATCCTGATCTCCGAGCGCGTCGTCCAGGAGGACCGCTTCACGACGATCCATATCGAGGAGCTGACGTGCGTTGCGCGCGATACCAAGCTCGGGCCCGAGGAGGTGACCGCCGATATTCCGAACGTCGGTGATGCGGCGCTGACGAAACTCGATGAGTCGGGTATTGCTTTCATCGGCGCCGAGGTTCGCGCGGGCGATATCCTCGTCGGCAAAGTCACGCCGAAAGGCGAGACTCAGCTGACCCCGGAGGAGAAACTGCTGCGCGCGATTTTCGGCGAGAAAGCCTCGGACGTGAAAGACACGTCGCTACGCGTGCCGCCCGGTATGGACGGTACCGTTATCGACGTGCGCGTCTTCACGCGCGACGGTGTCGAGAAGGACCAGCGTGCGCTGTCGATTGAGCGACACGAGCTCGAGTCGGTGCGCAAGGATCTCGACGATCAGCAGCGCATTCTCGAGGGCGACATCTACCAGCGCGTCGAGCGACTGTTGACTGGTAAGGTTGCGGCCGGTGGGCCGAACAAGCTCAAGGCAGGCTCGAAGATCACGACGGCCTATCTCGACGAGCTGCCGCGCGAGCAGTGGTTCGAGGTTCGGCTCAAGGCCGACGATGCGAACAGTCAGCTCGAGCGTGCCGCCGAGCGCCTGCGCGCACAGCACGACGAGTTCGAGCGCCGCTTCGAGGAGAAGAAGCAGAAGATCACGGCCGGGGACGACCTCGCGCCGGGCGTGCTGAAGATGGTCAAGGTGTACCTTGCCGTCAAACGGCGTATTCAGCCTGGTGACAAAATGGCGGGCCGCCACGGCAACAAGGGTGTGATCTCGACAATCGTTCCTGTCGAGGACATGCCGTACACCGAGGACGGTACGCCAGTCGACATCGTGCTCAATCCGCTCGGTGTGCCTTCGCGCATGAATGTCGGCCAAGTCCTCGAGACCCACCTCGGTTGGGCCGCAAAGGGGCTGGGGCATAAGATCGGCGCGATGTTGGATGCACAGGAATCGGCAGCGTCCGTGCGGAAGTTCCTCGACGGTGTCTACAACAAGACCGGTGGCCAGCACGAGCAGCTCAACGAGCTGACCGATGACGAAACACTGGAGCTCGCGCAAAATTTGCGCAACGGTGTCCCGATTGCGACACCCGTGTTCGATGGTGCGACTGAGTTGGAGATCAAGGGCTTGCTCGAGATCGCAGGGTTGCCAGAGTCCGGTCAGGCTGTGCTCTTCAACGGTCGCACCGGTGAGCGTTTCGACCGTGCGGTGACCGTCGGCTACATGTACATGCTGAAGCTCAATCATTTGGTTGACGACAAAATGCACGCGCGCTCGACCGGCCCCTACAGCCTCGTCACGCAACAACCGCTGGGTGGCAAGGCGCAGTTCGGTGGCCAGCGATTCGGCGAGATGGAGGTCTGGGCGCTCGAGGCCTATGGCGCGTCGTATACATTGCAGGAAATGCTGACTGTCAAGTCCGACGACGTTCAAGGACGCACGAAGATGTACAAGAACATCGTCGACGGCACGCACGAAATGCAAGCCGGTATGCCGGAGTCGTTCAACGTGCTCGTCAAAGAAATTCGTTCGCTCGGAATCAATATCGACTTGGAGCATTCGACCTAGCGTCGTCTGCGTAGCTCCCAATCGGTACTGAACACATTTGGATTAAGTGGTGATTCCATGAAGGATTTACTCAAGCTCTTCAAACAGCAAACGCCGGTAGAGGATTTCGAGGCGATTCGAATCGGGCTCGCGTCGCCCGAGATGATTCGCTCGTGGTCGTTCGGAGAGGTCAAGAAGCCCGAGACGATCAACTACCGCACGTTCAAGCCCGAGCGCGATGGCTTGTTCTGCGCGAAGATTTTCGGCCCGATCAAGGACTATGAGTGCTTGTGCGGCAAGTACAAGCGGCTCAAGCACCGCGGCGTCGTCTGCGAGAAGTGCGGCGTCGAGGTCACGCAGACCAAGGTGCGCCGCGAGCGTATGGGGCACATCGAGCTTGCGAGCCCGGTCGCGCATATCTGGTTCTTGAAGTCCTTGCCTTCGCGTATCGGCTTGATGCTCGACATGACGTTGCGCGAGATCGAGCGAATTCTGTACTTCGAGGCGTTCGTCGTCGTCGATCCCGGCATGACGCCGCTCGAGCGCGGCCAGTTGTTGACCGACGAGTCGTACCTCGAGGCGATCGAACAATACGGCGACGAGTTCGATGCGCGCATGGGTGCGGAGGCGGTCCGCGACCTGCTGAACACGCTGGATCTGAACTCGGAAGTCTTGCAAGTCCGCGAGGAGATTGCCGGCACGAACTCCGAGACCAAGATCAAGCGGCTGTCGAAGCGTCTGAAGCTGCTCGAGTCGTTCGTCGATTCCAACAACCGCCCGGAATGGATGGTCATGACCGTGCTGCCGGTCCTGCCGCCCGATCTGCGGCCGCTGGTGCCGCTCGACGGCGGCCGCTTCGCGACGTCTGATTTGAACGATCTCTACCGCCGCGTCATCAATCGCAACAACCGTCTGCGCCGGCTACTCGAGCTGAACGCGCCCGATATCATCGTGCGCAACGAAAAACGCATGCTGCAGGAATCGGTCGATGCGTTGCTCGACAATGGGCGGCGGGGCCGTGCGATCACGGGCACGAACAAGCGCCCGTTGAAGTCGCTCGCCGACATGATCAAGGGCAAGCAGGGCCGTTTTCGGCAGAACTTGCTCGGCAAGCGTGTCGATTACTCGGGGCGCTCGGTCATCGTCGTCGGCCCGACGCTGAAGCTCCATCAGTGCGGCCTGCCGAAGAAGCTGGCGCTGGAGCTCTTCAAGCCCTTTATTTTCTCGAAGCTGCAATTGCGCGGTGAAGCGACGACGATCAAGGCTGCGAAGCGACTCGTAGAGCGCGAGGGTCCAGAGGTTTGGGACATCCTCGCGCAGGTCATTCGTGAGCATCCTGTGATGCTGAACCGTGCGCCGACGCTGCATCGGCTCGGTATTCAGGCGTTCGAGCCAGTGCTGATCGAGGGTAAGGCGATTCAGCTGCACCCGCTCGTCTGCACGGCGTTCAACGCCGATTTCGACGGCGACCAAATGGCCGTTCACGTGCCGCTGTCGCTCGAAGCGCAGCTCGAGGCGCGCGCGCTAATGATGTCGAGTAACAACATCCTGTCGCCGGCGAACGGCGATCCGATCATCGTGCCGTCGCAAGACGTCGTGCTCGGCCTGTATTACATGACCCGAGAGCGCGTCAATGCGACCGGTGAAGGCATGTTGTTCGGCGATATAGAAGAGGTGCATCGCGCGTACGCGAACGGCTGCGTCGAGCTTCACGCGAAGGTCAAGCTGCGTGTCTCGCAGACGAATTCCGCCGGCGAGGTGTCGACATCGGTCGTCGACACGACGGTGGGTCGTGCATTGTTATCGGAGATCGTGCCGCAGGGCCTCGACTTCGAGCTGATCAATCGGCCGATGAATAAGCGCGCGATCTCAGGCGTCATCAATGCCTGTTATCGCCGCCTCGGCATCAAGCAGACTGTCGTTTTCGCCGATCACTTGATGTACACCGGATTCCATTACGCAACGCGCGCCGGCGTGTCGTTCGGTGTCAACGACATGGTCGTGCCCGAGCAGAAGCCGGAGATCCTCGATGTCGCCGAGCAGGAAGTCAAGGATATCCAGGAGCAGTACTCCTCCGGTCTAGTCACGGACGGCGAGCGCTACAACAAGGTCGTCGATATCTGGTCGCGCACGAACGATCAAGTGGCCAAGGCGATGATGGAGAAGCTCGGCACCGAGGACGTAGTTGACGCTGCGGGCCAGGCTGTCAGCCAAGAGTCGTTCAACTCGATTTACATGATGGCCGACTCCGGCGCGCGAGGCTCGGCGGCTCAGATCCGTCAGCTCGCCGGCATGCGCGGCCTGATGGCGAAACCCGACGGCTCGATCATCGAGACGCCGATTACCGCTAATTTCCGCGAAGGCCTCGACGTCCTGCAGTACTTCATCTCGACGCACGGGGCACGGAAGGGCTTGGCGGACACGGCGCTGAAGACCGCAAACTCCGGATACCTGACACGGCGCCTCGTCGATGTCGCACAGGATTTGGTCGTCACCGAGTTCGACTGCGAGACGACGACGGGTCTATTGATGACGCCGCTCGTTGAAGGCGGTGACGTCGTCGAGCCGTTGCGCGAGCGCGTGCTTGGGCGCGTCGTTGCGACTGACGTCGAAGCACCGGGCAGCGGCGAGATCGTCGTCGAAGCCGGCGCGCTGCTCGACGAGCAAGCCGTCGCGGAGCTCGAGCACGCATCGGTCGACCAAGTGCTGGTCCGCTCACCGATCACGTGCGAGACGCGCTACGGTGTCTGCGCGCAGTGCTACGGTCGCGACCTCGGCCGCGGCCACCGCGTCAACAAAGGCGAAGCGGTTGGCGTCATCGCGGCGCAGTCGATCGGCGAGCCGGGTACGCAGCTGACGATGCGCACATTTCACATCGGTGGTGCGGCGTCGCGCTCGGCAGCCGTCAACAGCGTCGAGGTCAAGAGCACCGGCACGCTGCGCATGCACAACATGAAGACTGTGCAGCATGCCGAGAAGGATCATCTCGTCATCACGTCTCGATCGGGCGAGATCGCGGTCATCGACGAGTTCGGCCGCGAGCGCGAGCGTTATAAGGTGCCCTACGGCGCGACGCTCAGCGTCAAGGAGGACGAGGAGGTTACACCGGGGCAGCTCGTCGCGACATGGGATCCGCACACGCATCCGATCGTCACCGAGGTGAGTGGCCAGATCGAGTTCGAGGATTTCATCGACGACGTGACCGTCACGACGCAGGTCGACGAGTTCACAGGCTTGACGAGCACCGTCGTGCTCGACCAGGCGCAGCGCGGCGCCACGGAGTATCGACCGACTGCGAAGCTCGTCGATGCAAAGGGCAAGCCGTTGAACTTTCCGAACACCGACATTCCGGCCATATATGCATTGCCGGCCGGTGCCGTGTTGTCGATGGAAAGCGGCTCCAAGGTCGTTGTCGGTGACGTGCTGGCGCGTCTGCCGCAAGAGTCGTCGAAGACCCGCGACATCACCGGTGGTCTGCCGCGCGTTGCCGATTTGTTCGAGGCACGGCGGCCGAAGGAGCCGGCAATCCTCGCCGAGCATACCGGTACGGTCAGCTTCGGCAAGGAAACGAAGGGCAAGCGGCGGCTCGTGATCACCGATGAGGCCGGCGAGCAGCACGATGAGCTGATCCCGAAATGGCGCCACCTCAACGTGTTTGAGGGCGAGTCTGTCGCGCGCGGTGAGATCATCGCTGACGGTGAGCCGAATCCGCACGACATCCTGCGGCTGCAGGGCGTCGAGCGGTTGGCCGACTATCTCGTCCGAGAGATTCAGGACGTCTATCGCCTACAGGGCGTGAAGATCAACGACAAGCACATCGAGGTCATCATTCGCCAGATGTTGCGTAAGATCGAAATCGCCACGTCCGGCGACTCACGCTTTCTAAAGGGTGAGCAGGTCGATCGCTCGCGAGTGCTCGATATCAATGAGGAACTCGAGGCGAAGGACGAGTCGCCGGCGACGTACGACCCAATGTTGCTCGGCATTACGAAAGCATCGCTCGCAACTGAATCCTTCATTTCCGCGGCTTCGTTCCAAGAGACGACACGTGTGTTGACCGAGGCTGCGGTGCGCGGCCTTCAGGACGACCTGCGCGGCCTCAAGGAGAACGTCATCGTCGGCCGGCTGATCCCGGCAGGTTCGGGATACGCGCACCATGTGGATCGGCGCCGGACCCAGGAGGACATCCTCGCCGAGGAGCTGCAGGGTCTACTGGCAGGCGAGGCGGCCGAAGGCGCCGGTGCTGGCGAGGCCGACGTATTCGAGGGTGTCGGTGCCGAGCCGAGCGAGGCAGCTGAGGCAGCCGGCGAGGCGCCGACTAGCCCCGAAGACTCCCCGACCGAGGACTCCCCGACCGAGGAGGTCCCGGCCGGCTGAGCGCGACAGGATAGATAAATCGGCGGTCGGACCCCAATTATCGGGAAACGGCACCGATAGGCCCGGCATTCGGATAATTGGGGTCCGACCCCAAATTGTTCGTTTTGGTTGACAGCCTGGGAGACCGGACCCTAAAATTTCCGGCTGCTCCGGCTGAAAAGACGCCAGCCGGTCACTAACGGCCATCGAGCGCGCTCGAGGCCAAAGGAATGATGAGGCCCGGATGCCGAGACCCGGCAACGGGCCCATCTTTATGTACGGACAATATATGGCGACGACCAATCAACTAGTCAGGGCACCGCGTGCGACGAAACCGGCCAAGAGCAACGTGCCGGCCCTCGGTGCGTCACCGCAGAAGCGTGGCGTGTGCACTCGTGTCTATACCACGACGCCGAAGAAGCCCAATTCGGCGATGCGTAAGGTTGCGCGCGTTCGCCTGACGAATGGATTCGAGGTTACGAGCTACATCGGCGGTGAGGGCCACAACCTGCAAGAGCACTCGGTCGTCCTAATTCGGGGCGGTCGCGTCAAGGATCTGCCGGGCGTGCGCTATCACGTCGTGCGCGGAACGCTCGACTGCTCAGGTGTCGGCGACCGTCGCAAGGGTCGTTCGAAGTACGGCTCGAAGCGCCCGAAGAGTTAAACCACTACAACGAATCCAATTACCAACGGTCTTTCGATCTAACCCATGTCTCGTAGAAGCCAAGCGCCTCGCCGTGTCGTCCTTCCCGACCCCAAGTACGGGAATTTGATGCTCGCTAAATTCATCAACATGGTCATGTTGAGCGGCAAGAAATCAGTTGCCGAGCGTATCGTCTACGGTGCGCTGGATCGGATCGCCGAGCGTTCCGGTCAGGACGAGGAACGCTCGCTCGAATTGCTGAGCCAGGCGCTCGAGAACATCAAACCGTCTGTCGAGGTGAAGTCACGGCGCGTCGGTGGCGCCACCTATCAGGTGCCCGTCGAGGTACGCACGACACGGCGTGAGACGCTCGCGATGCGTTGGGCTATAGATGCTGCACGGAAACGGTCTGAGAAGACGATGGCGCTGCGGCTCGCGCACGAGTTGCTCGATGCAGCTGAGAATAGAGGGTCGGCGGTCAAGAAGAGAGAGGACACCCACCGAATGGCGGAGGCCAACAAGGCATTCGCGCACTATCGGTGGTAAGACATCGCATTGAGGCAAGGACGTGGCACGGCAGACCCCTATCGAGCGGTATCGCAACATCGGCATCATGGCGCATATCGATGCCGGCAAGACGACGACAACTGAACGTATCCTGTTCTACACAGGCGTTTCCCACAAGATTGGCGAGGTTCACGATGGCGCTGCCGTCATGGACTGGATGGAGCAGGAGCAAGAGCGCGGCATAACGATCACGTCGGCCGCGACGACCTGTTTCTGGAAGGGCATGGATCAAAGCCTTCCGGAATACCGCATCAACATCATCGATACGCCCGGTCATGTCGACTTCACGATCGAGGTCGAGCGCAGCTTGCGCGTGCTCGACGGTGCCGTTGCGGTGTTCTGCTCGGTCGGCGGTGTCGAGCCGCAATCCGAGACAGTCTGGCGGCAGGCCAACAAATACGGCGTGCCGCGCATGGCGTTCATCAACAAGATGGATCGGGCCGGCGCGAACTATTTTCGTGTCGTCGAGCAGATTCGACAACGGTTGAAGGGCAACCCGGTGCCGCTACAGATTCCGATCGGTGCCGAGGAAAACTTCGAAGGTGTCGTCGACCTGATCAAGATGAAGGCGATTGCCTGGGACGACGGCACGCAGGGTATGAGCTTCGAGGAGCAGGATATACCCGAATCACTTGCAGCGACTGCCGCCGAATGGCGGGAGAAGCTCGTCGAGGCGGCTGCCGAAAGCGACGAAGCGTTGCTCGACAAGTACCTGGAATCCGGCGACCTGTCGAATGACGAGATCAAGCGCGGTATTCGCGGGCGCTGTCTCGCCGGTGAGATCACGCCGGTACTGTGCGGTTCGGCATTTAAGAACAAAGGCGTACAGGCCGTGCTCGATGCCGTTGTCGACTATCTGCCGGCGCCGATCGAGCGCCCGCCGATCCATGGCGTGCTCGAGGACGAGACTGGGGGCGAGCGTTCGGCTGACGACAAGGAGCCGTTCGCGGCGTTGGCGTTCAAGATCGCGACTGATCCGTTCGTCGGCAATCTGACATTCTTCCGCGTCTACTCGGGTGTGCTGAGTTCCGGCGATTCGGTTTACAACCCGGTTAAATCCAAGCGCGAGCGCATCGGCCGCATTCTCCAAATGCACGCGAACGATCGCGAGGAGCTCAAGGAAGTGCGCGCCGGGGATATCGCTGCGGCCGTCGGGCTCAAGGACGTAACGACCGGTGACAGCCTCTGCGATCCGAATGCCGTGATCACGCTCGAGCGGATGGAGTTTCCCGAGCCGGTCATTTCGGTCGCCGTCGAGCCGAAGACCAAGCCCGATCAGGAGAAGATGGGGCTGGCGCTCAGCAAGCTGGCTCGCGAGGATCCCTCATTCCGCGTGCGAACCGACGAGGAATCCGGGCAGACGATCATTTCGGGCATGGGCGAGCTGCATCTGGAGATCATCGTCGATCGCATGAAACGCGAGTTCAAGGTCGAGGCAAACGTCGGCCGGCCGCAGGTTGCGTACCGGGAAACGATTCAGAAGCCGATCGAGCAGGAAGGCAAGTTCGTACGTCAGTCTGGCGGGCGCGGGCAGTACGGCCACGTCTATATCCGCATCGAGCCCAAAGAGCCGGGCTCGGGTTACGAATTCGTCAACGCGATCGTCGGCGGCGCCGTTCCGCGGGAGTACATCCCCGCGGTCGACAAGGGCATTCAGGAGCAGATGGGCAACGGCGTCATCGCCGGGTATCCGGTCGTCGACTGCAAGGTCACGCTCTATGACGGCTCCTATCACGATGTCGACTCCAGCGAGATCGCATTCAAGATTGCGGGCTCGATGGCCTTCAAGGAAGGCGCCGTCAAAGCCAAGCCCGTGCTGCTCGAGCCGATCATGAAAGTCGAGGTCGTGACGCCTGAGGATTACATGGGCGACGTCAACGGTGATTTGAACCGGCGTCGCGGCATCCTGCAGGGTCTCGAGGATGCGCCGCTCGGAAAGATCGTGCGTGCTGAGGTACCGTTGGCCGAGATGTTCGGCTATGCGACGTCGCTGCGCTCGATGAGCCAGGGCCGAGCCACGTACACGATGGAGTTCAGCCATTACGCAGTTGTTCCATCGGGTGTTGCCGAAGAGATCATCAAGGAGCGGAGCTAAGCGCTCCCGCATTTATTCAGGCACTCCTAGGGGACTAGAGAGGTAGAAGAACGTGTCCAAAGAAAAGTTTGAACGCACGAAGCCGCATGTGAATGTGGGGACGATAGGTCATGTGGATCATGGTAAGACGACGCTGACGGCGGCGTTGACGAAGGTGATGGCGGAGAAGCATGGCGGAGACGTGACGGCGTTTGACGAGATTGACAAGGCGCCGGAGGAGAAGGCGCGGGGGATTACGATTGCGA
>JAHEEN010000060.1 GCA_024640685.1 Rhodospirillaceae bacterium | reverse complement strand
TGCGTTCCTCGTGCAAGCGCTGCGCGTCGCGAAAGTCGACGACGGTCAGGCGGTAGAGCCCGGAGTCGTTGCGGTGCGAGTACACGTGCGCCGGTACGACGATGCCGTACTCGGACTCGTATTCGACGGTCTCGACGTCCATATCGCCCGGGACCATCATCTGAAAACCGTCATCGGCGCTGACCAACGGCTGCCAACGCTGCGCCAGCGCAGCGTCGGCGCAGATCAATATCGATGCAACAGCTGCGAAACGCAGAATCGCCATACCGCACTCCTTAAAGTACAACGGGCGTCGTTCTTCGAAGATACTGCCAGATCCGCGCACCGCTGTCCCGCAATGCAACGTAATCGGAGCCGCGCAAGATTCCGCCGCAGCAGCGCCGTTAGCCGCCCTCCGAACCGGCGGGCACGGCGAACAGGCCACTTGCCGCGTTAGCCGGCCGAACAGGTCATGTCCTGCCCGCAACACAGCGGCGACTTGATCTTGCCGTGGCCGTTCGGGCACTGCGAGATCTGCACCTCTTTGCCGTCCGGCAGTGTCAGTGAGCCATTCTCCAGGGGGGCGTCGCAATGACCGCAGGTCGCGTTCACGCTCATGCCGCACTTGTCACAGGAATACGTTGCCATGTGTCGTCTCTCTCCGTCTCGTGGGATGGCCTCGCGAAAGGCCGCTCGATGTCGGCGGTATTCTCGCGAATACCGCTGGTCAAATAAAGCACCGTCGCCTGGCCGGGGTGAGCGAAGCGTCTCAGGGCGCACCCGCAAGCGACAGTCGGGTAAACTGTCCGGCTACGACAACACGCTGCAAGTTGATTAGGGGGATCTAGATGACACGCCGGTCGATCGGACTTCTCACCATCGCTCTCGGAGCGATGAGCCCATCGCTCGCTCAATCGCAGACGTCCGCCGAGGTCGATGCGATCCTCTACCAGGCCGCCGACGCGCTCGGGATGCTGCGCACACCTCGCGAAGTGGACCGCATCGTCACGCTGCTGTTCTCGGGCACCGGCACGAAAGTCGTGAATGGCGAGGTCTGCACGCTAGAAAGCTACGAAGCAGGCGTGCGCTACCCAATTGCCGACGCGGTCAACTCGCTGCCGGCGCCCGGTATGCGCGTCGACTATTACTGCGAGGTCGCCGGCGGCGAGTCCACACGGCACGTTGAGGTTGTCGCGGACACCGCCGCGTGGAATGAAACGACGCCCGGCGTCGGCGCGACACCGGCGGCGGAGCGCTTGCGCGAGCGTTTGTTTCGCGTCTGGACGCTCCCGCAAGGCATCGTGAAAGCGGCGTCGCTTGCCGCTGGCGCGGTCTCGCTTACAACCGACGGCGACAAGCCCGTCCTGAGCTTCGCGCTGCCGGCGCCGCTAGCCGACACGACCGTAGCCGTGACATTCGACCCGGAACCGTTCTTGACCCACACGATGCCGAACGGCACGGAGCGCGCCTTCACGCATCGCGTCGAGACCGTGCGTGCCGAGCTCGACGGGGTCGACATCGAGATTGCGTACGCCGACTACCGCGATTGGAACGAGCCTGATTATCAGGCCGACGTCCTGCTACCGGGACGTACGACAATCACGTATGACGGAGAGACCGTGCTCGACCTCACACTGACCGTCAGCAATACGTACAACCCGTACGTCGTCATGCCGATTCCGGCTGAAATCGCCGCGGCGACCGGGCGTTGAGCAGCGTGTGCCATGGTATAGTCGAACACCTCCATAACTCGCGTCCCGGCCATCATTAAGGGGAAAAAGCGATGCATAGACAGCTATTTACGATCGCGGCATTAGGTATGTCGCTCTACTTGGCGCCTGTCAGCGCCCACCATGCCGTCCAGGCACAGTTCGACCAGGACAACCTCGCAACCATTAGCGGCAAGATGACGCGCGTGATGTGGATCAATCCGCATGTACGCTGGTTCCTGGACGTCACTGACGACAACGGCAATGTCACGTCCTGGAATATTTCCGGCGCTGCCCCAGGCGCGTTTCGTGGCCTCGGCATCAACGGCCGCGAAGTCTTCAAGGCCGGCGAGGAATATACGGCGACGGTCGCGCTCGCGCGTGACGGCTCGAACTTCGGCTATGTCGTGAACTTCGTGTTGCCCGACGGCCGCCAGCTCGACCTCTGGCAAGAGTATCGCTCGGAAGGCGGTCACTAATATGCTGCAGTCGAACGCCGGCACCTGTCTCGTGGTCGCATGCGCGCTGATTGCGCTGAGCGGCTGCGAGCAGCCCGCGCAGCCAACGCAGAACACCGTCGAGGTCGCGCAGGCTATGGACACCCACCCTGACCTGAGCGGTCGGTGGGTCGTCGGCGGTCGCCGCGGCGGTGGCAATTCCATCATGGTCATCGAGCCCAACGGCACCGAGGTCGAGTTTCCGACTTTCGGCGACTACCAAGATGCGTTGGCCGCGGGCACGGTCAGTCCCGCTGCGCGTATCGTCGGGCGGCGCCCGAACTATCGACACGGCAACAACGTCTATGCCGAGCGCGACGGCGGCATGACACAGCGTTACTACGCGAGCCCGCCGCTCTATAAGCCCGAGTACTGGGATCAGGTTCGCTATCTCGACGTCAACGGCAACGTCGAGGATATGACGTTCATCTGCTTGCCGGCCGGTGTCCCGCGCATGGGCCCGCCGATCCGCATCGTGCAGACGGAGTCCGACGTCGTACTGCTCTACCAGCACCGCAACACGTGGCGTGTCGTGCCGACCGATGGCCGCGACCACGATCCGATCAACTCGCAGGATCAGACGTTCCTCGGCGACGCGGTCGGTAACTGGGACGGCGATACGCTGGTCATCGACACAATCGGGCTCAACGACCTGACCTGGCTCGGCTGGCCGGGTTGGTTCCACACCAACGAAATGCGCGTCGAGGAGCGTTTCACGCGTACCGGCGATACGCTGAGCTACGAGGTCACGATTCACGATCCTGACGTGCTCATGGAGCCGTGGGTCATGGACCCGGTCGAGCTCGAGCTCGATCGCGGCCAGGGCGTCTATGTCGAGGATCCGCCCTGTATCGACTTCGACTCGAGCCACATGGTGACCCGCGAGCGCGGCTGAGCCGTTAATCGCAGCCGCATTCCAACGCGCCGCTCGCCGCGCGCGGGCCTGTCGCCAGACGGCGACGCTTAACTGTCCTCGCGCAAGCGCCGATAATTGCGTGGTGATGAATCCAGCAACTTTCTGTCGCGGATCGCGGGCCTGCCCGTGTTAGTGCGGCTCGCTCGATCAATCGGCCGCACGCCGATCAGGACCGTGCTCGGCCTGGCCTGCATCGGCGTTACCGGCTACGTGGCCTATCTCGGCTGGATCGTGCTGACCCAATTCGAGACGCGTCATTGGGACCTGCCGGCCAAGGTCTACGCTGCGCCGCTCGAGCTCTACCCGGGCCGCGCGCTCGAACGCGACGCGGTCGTCACCGAGTTGCAGCGTGCGGGCTTTAGGCGCGTCGAGTCCCTCGGCGCGGCCGGCACGTATCGGCTCGGCACCGGCTCGATCGCGATCGTCACGCGGCCGTTTCGATTCGCCGACGGACTCGAGCCGTCGCAAGCGGTAACCGTGCGCTTCGAAGACAGCCGCGTCGCGGCGATCGAAGACGAGCGCGGCCAGGCGGTCGCGATCATGCGGCTAGAGCCGGCACCGCTAGGCAGCATCTATCCATCGCACGGCGAAGACCGTCTCGTCGTCGACCCCAACGACATCCCAACTTTGCTCGGCGATGCCCTCAAAGCCGTCGAGGATCAACGCTTCGACGAGCACTTCGGTATCGACTTGCGCAGTATTGCGCGCGCGTTAGTCGTCAACGTCCGCGCCGGCGAGGTTCAGCAAGGCGGCAGCACGCTGACGCAGCAGCTCGTCAAGAGCTATTTCCTGTCGAACGAGCAGACGCTGTCGCGCAAGCTCAACGAAGCAGTCATGGCCGTCGTATTGGAGCTGTTCTACGACAAGCAGGCACTGCTGACGGCGTACGTCAACGAGGTGTATCTCGGCCAAGATGGTGCGCGCGCGATCCACGGCTTCGGGCTTGCGAGCCGGTTTTATTTCGGTAAGACGCTGACCGATCTCGAGCTACATGAGATGGCGCTGCTCGTTGCTGCGCTGCGCGGTCCGTCGTACTACGATCCGCGACGATTTCCGGAACGCGCGCGCGAGCGCCGCGATCTCGTTTTGGAGCTCTTGGCCGCACGCGACGTCATCGAATCCGACGAAGCCGTCGTCGCAAAACGCCATGACATCGAGCTCGTCGCACGCCAAGGCGCCGGCACGAGCTATTACCCGGCATTCATGGAACTCGTACGGCGCCAGCTGCGTGCCGACTATCGCGAAGACGATCTCGCGACGCGCGGCCTGACGGTATTTTCAACACTGGACCCACGGCAGCAAGACCTCACCGAGCGCACGCTGACCGACGGCCTCGAGCGGCTCGAAGCGAATCGAGCTCTCGAGCCGGGTTTTCTCGAGGGCGCCGTCGTCGTCACGAACCCGCATAGTGCCGAAGTGCTCGCCGTCGTCGGCGGGCGACGCGCCGGCTTCGACGGCTTCAATCGCGCGCTCGATGCGCGCCGGCCGATTGGATCGCTGATCAAACCAGCCGTCTACTTAGCTGCACTCGAAACGGGGCAATACTCTCTCGCAAGCCCGATCGACGATTTGCCGATCGACGTGCCGCTGCCGAACGGCACGGTATGGTCGCCGGCCAACTTTGACGACGAGATACATGGGCCGACGTCACTGCTACGCGCGCTGACCGAATCGTTCAATATGGCAACCGTTCGGCTCGGCATGGAGATAGGCCCCGAACGAGTCGCCGACGCGCTCGCACGGCTAGGGCTAGCTGAAGCACCAGCAGCGCTGCCGTCACTGTTGCTCGGGGCGGTGGACTTGACGCCGCTCGACGTCGCGCAGGTCTACAACAGCCTCGCAAACGGCGGCTATCGCGCACCGTTACGGGCCGTCAACGCCGTGCTCGACACCAACGGTCAGGCGTTGAGCCGCTACCCGATCGAGATTACCGAGGCGACTGACCCGGCGCTGCTCTATCAGATCAATCAAGCGCTGGTGCAAGTCATCGAGCGCGGCACCGGGCGCTCGGCACGCAACTGGCTGGATCGGTCGCTGACTGTCGCCGGCAAGACAGGCACGTCCGACGAGTATCGCGATAGCTGGTTCGCGGGCTTCACCGGCGATCACCTGGCCGTCGTCTGGGTCGGCGCCGATGACAACTCACCGACGGGTATGACTGGAGCTTCCGGCGCGCTGTCGATATGGGCGCCGTTGATCGCAAATGTCGGCGACACGCGCTCGTTTGCGCCGACGCCTCCGGCATCGGTCGAGGAGACATGGATCGAGTACCAAACCGGGCTCGCCGCAACGCCGCGCTGTGCCGACGTCGTACGCCTCGACCTCGCTGCCGATACGCCGCTAGAGGCGAAGCCGGGCTGTGGGCTGTTTCTTCGCGATCTAGGCAGGAACGTCAAGCGATGGATCGACCGGCTGACCGATTGATCGCGAGCGTCTGTCTGGCGGTAGCGCTCACGACCGGCGGCTGCGCTCTCGGACCCGTCTCCGGGACGCCGTCATCCGGCGGCGTGACCGAAAGCGCGGGTCCGACAGCTGCGTCGAGCGCGAGCCCCGCGGCCGTGCTGCTCGCGCAAAGTCAGGCGGCGCGTGCCGACGGCGACTACGGCCGCGCGGCAACAGCAATCGAACGCGCGGTGCGCTTGGAACCCAACGATCCGACGCTGTGGCTCGAGTACGGCCGGTTGCAACTTGCGCTCGGAAACTTCGACCAAGCACTCGCGCAAGCCCGCAGAGCCGCGAATCTCGCAGGCAGCGATGCCGCGATTAGCTCCGAGGCATCGCGACTGATCGCCGATGCGAACCGCGAGCGAGCGCGGGCTGAAGCAGCGGCCGCACGTGAGGCGGAGCTGCACTAGCGGCTACCGCTGACTGAGCTGGTGCTGCGCTATTCGCAGCTCAACACCTCAGCTGGCTGAATTCGCGCGGTAGCTACAGTCAATAGGCGACGATACTACCTAAGCTCATCGATTCGCGTTGCCGATCCCGTGGTCGCAGGCTAGGATGACTGCATCGCTCTGACGCCGAGCCCTAATAACGACGCAGAGCGACGAGGTTTGGGGGAACTGCGATCACACGCATGCTCAGAGACATCGTCCTCGTCGCGGTCACGGCGCTCGTCGTCGCGGCCGCATTCGCGCTGCGCGACACCGGCGCGCCAGTCGAGGACACGGCGGCACCGGTCGCGAGCACCGATCCGGCTGACCCGGTCGTTCAGTTTCCTCGCACGCCGGCCGGCCGTCCGGATTTCAGCGGAATCTGGCAGACAACGAGCACGGCAAATTGGGATCTGCAAACGCATGGAGCACGGCCGCTCGTTGCCCAGCCCGGCGTCTATGAAGATGTGCAGGTACTCGCCGCCCCTGTCGTCGCGCTTGGCACGGTCGGCTGGGTGCCGCCGGGCATCGGGGTCGTCGACGGGGAAGAGATTCCGTATCTGCCTTGGGCCGCCGAGCGCAAACTCGACAACGCCGCGAACTGGCTCGACCGCGATCCCGAGATCCGCTGCTATCTGCCCGGCGTGCCGCGCGCAATGTACTTACCGTATCCATTTCAGATCATTCAGGGCACCGACAAACTCATGATGGTGTTCGAATTCGCCAATGCGCAGCGGACGATCAATCTCGATGACGTCGCGCCCTACCCGGCCGAGGCATTCATGGGCTACTCGATCGGCCGATGGGAGGACGACACGCTCGTCGTCGAGGTTACAAACCTCTCGCCATACACGTGGCTCGACCGAGCCGGCAACTTTCACAGCGATGCATTACGAGTAACCGAGCGCTACACGCCGCTCGGCCCCAACGCGATCGAGTACGAGGCGACAATCGAGGACACCAAGGTGTTCTCTCGCCCATGGACGATTCGCCTGCCGCTGTATCGCCGCCTCGAAGCGAACGCCGAGATCATGGATTTTCGCTGCATGGAGCACGTCGAGGAAACGATCTACGGTCATCTACGGAAGGAGCCACTCGTCGAGCGCTGGGAAGGCCGCACGATGACGATCGACGTCACGCGCACGGTGCCGCCCGGCGACGAGGTTTATCAACTTCAGTGGTCCGGGAATCCCCCCGACCAACAATAGGTCAGAGGAGACAGCGATGGTTCGACACGCGATCAGTCTGGCAGCCGCAGCGGGCGCATTGCTGCTCGTCGCATCGCAGGCCCACAGCCACCATGCATTCGCAGCCGAGTTCGATGCGACTCAACCTGTGCACTTCAACGCCGTCGTTAAGCGCATGCAGTGGACGAATCCGCACGCTTGGATTTTCGTCGATGTGACGCTCGACGACGGTACCGTCGAGGAATGGGCCATCGAAGCGGGCACGCCGGTCGTTTTATTCCGTCGCGGTTTCACCCGCGAGTCACTCGCACCTGGCACCGAGATCGTCATCGACGGCTATCGTGCAAAGGACGGCTCGCGGCGCGCAAACGGTCGCGACCTGATGTTGGCCGACGGCCGTACGCTGTTCTTGCGCGATCCGAACGCCAACGCGCCCTAGGGGCTGGCGACGAGCGCGCCGCCTCCGGTCGCATTGTCCTGCGTTGCCGGATCCGGCCCGCGGCCTTCGGCGAACGCGCGCTCCGCGGCACGCGTGTTGATCAGCATGCCGAGCATCCCGAAGTTGCCCTCGTGGCAGCCGCCTTCGTAGACCTGATTCGCGTACGCGTCTTCGAGCGTCAGCTCCTGCACGACTGTCCACGGCTGCGTGAACGTCGTCGGATCCTCGATCCTGACTTGGTACGACAACGTCTGCTCGTCGAGGCGGCTGAAACGCTCGACCAGATGCAGATTCTCCCGCGAGCCGTAGAAATCGGTCTTCTGCGTGAAGTTCGTGACGTCGACGACGAGCGTATCGCCGTCCCAATAGGCGCGCGCATCGCCGTGACGCTGGCGAATGTGGCCCGGCAAATGCGGTCGATCAGTGATCGGAATGATGCGGTTGAAGCCTTGGCCTTGGCCTGAATCGTAGGAAATCGCGACCGAACTCGGCGACTGCACGATGCGCGCGACGCCGCCAAGCGTGCCCGACGGAAGAATCAGCGGCAGGCTGTAGCCCAAGCAACGCTCCGTGAAGCTACGGTCCTCGGGGCCATCGGAGCGGTTGATGCGGTCGAGGTTGTAGTCGGGCGAGGGCTCCGCGCGACGTGGCGAGACCGGGCCCGGCCGTCCGCCGGATGTGCCCTGCAGCAACGCCTGCAGAAACTCGGTTTTCTCGGCAATCCGTGCCAGCGCTTCGGGCGTCAACGCCGGCATGCGCCCATCCGGCGGGTCGACGATCAGCGACGTACGCTGGCCGCGTGCCATCGTCGGGTCGCCACGCCAATGCTCGTTGTAGGCGCGCGCGACGTCGCGCTCCGTTCCCGAACCTTCGCGGCTGTCACGACCGGGATTCTCGTAACGCGCGGCCAGCGCCTGCTCAGCCTCGGCGATCTCCGCATCGGTCAGAAACTCGCGAGTGCCGTATTCCTCGGGACGCTCGAGCGGCGTCTCATACGGATTGCTCCAAATTCCTTGCAGATCGGGCGCGCCCCAGCTCGTGCGCGGCACCTGCGCATCCGCACCCGACGCCAACAGCGCCAGAGCCAGCGTAAACAAGGACACCTCGGTGACTGGTCTAATCATCGAACGAGCCTCGAGCGTGTAAAGCTCGATCATAGCACCGCGGCGCGCGCACGCTGACGCCAATACGCTGTACAGTCGTGACCATGGCCCACGTCTACTACGTCCACGACCCCATGTGCAGTTGGTGCTACGCATTCGCGCCGACGTGGGGGCACATCGCCACTGCGGTACCGCCGGGGTTCGATGTGACGCTGCTCGTCGGTGGTCTGGCGCCGGATTCGAACGCGCCGATGCCAGCCGACATGCGTGCGCGTATCGAGCAGACGTGGCGGCGCATCCAAGCGGTCGTCCCGGGGACGGAGTTCAACTTCGAGTTCTGGACGCGGAATACGCCGCGACGCTCGACATATCCGGCCTGTCGCGCCGTGCTCGCGGCGAAGCACTTCGACCCGGCGCTAGAGGCGCCAATGATCGCAGCGATCCAGCGCGCCTATTACCGCGAGGCGCGCAACCCGTCGGACATCGAGACGTTGAGTGCGCTTGCGGCCGAGCTCGGACTCGAGCGCGCTGCGTTCGAGGACTGGTGCGCGAGCGACGCATGCGCGAGCGCACTCGAGCACGACCTCGGCAAGACGCGCGCCCTCGGCGTCTCGGGATTCCCGACGCTCGTCCTCCAAACGGCGGGCGGCGTGTGGCGGCTGCCGCACGCGTTCGGCGAGCCCGATGTAACGCTGACGGCGTTGGAAAGCTTGCAGCCAGACTGACCAGACGTCGCATCCTTTAATCAGCATAGCGTTAGCGTCGTCGGCGAGCTCGAGCCGGCACACGGTGGTATTCGGCGCTCGCTGTGATTACGGCAGCACCGCACGCGCCTCGAAGCGCTCGATACCGTCGTCGCCGAACGCACGCAGCGTCACATCGTCGGCTCCCTGCCAGCCAACGAGCCGGATCGGCTCGCCGAGATAGAACGCGCGCTTGGCGCGGAACGAAAAATGCGCAAGGTGCGACGCACCCGTTTCGTGGACGACGAGATCCGCGAGCAGCGTCGCAATCAGCGGTCCGTGAACGACGAGTGACGGGTAACCCTCGGATTGCGAGTACGGCAGATCGTAGTGGATCCGGTGGCCGTTGAACGTCAGCGCCGAGTAACGGAACAACAGCGCCTCGTCCGGCTCGACAACTCGCGTGAAGCTCGCGTCATCGTACGCAACGAGCTCACCGACTCGCTTCGAGCCGCTAGCCGAAGTCGCCTGGCGATAGGCCAAGTCGCGCTCCTCGACGAGTCGCGCACCGTCGTCGCTAGCGAGCTCATAGGCGATCGTCACGAATATCAGCGGTCCGGTACGTCCTTCCTTGTAGACGACGGACTTGATCGACGTCGTTCGGCGAACGCGCTCGCCGAGTCGCAATGTGCCTTCGCAGTCGACTCGCGCACCGGCAAACATACGCCGCGGGAACGGCACCGGCGGCATGAACCCGCCCTTCTTCGCGTGACCGTCGGCCGCGAGTTCGGACGATAGCGACAAGATCGGAAAGTAGATCCAGTGATACAGCGGCGGCAACGGGTCTCCCGCAGCAAGCGACTGCGGATCGCGATCCAACGTCGCAGCGAGCGCCCTCGCCTGCGTCGGCCACAACACATCCTCGATCGTCTCGCTGCGACCTTGCCACGACTGCAGTTGCTCGATGTCGATGTCTGCCATCTCAGTCATCTCGACCTCATCCGTTAACTGAAGCGATTTCGTATCTCTTCCGTGTGCTGCCCGAGCGACGGCACGGCACCGAGACTCGGCGCAATTCCGTCGGCCGTGACCGGCGGCGCGACGAGCGAGATCTCGCCGGTCTCCCCTTCGATCTCGGCTCTTCGCAGCTGCGGATGTGCTGCGAAGTCCGCGACGGAGTTGACGGCACCGAAAGCAATATCGGCGTTGAGCATCCGCTCGCTCAGCGCACTCGCGGATAGCTTTCCGAATACGTCGTTGATCTCGTCATCGAGCGCGGGGCGATGCTCACATCGACGCGTGTTGTCGGAGAACCGCGGCTCGGCTGCGAGTGCAGGCTTCTCGAGCACGTCGGCGCAAAACCGGTGCCACTCGCGCTCGTTCTGGATCGCGACGATCAACGCTTTGTCGTCAGCGGCTCGGTACGCACCGTAGGGCGCGATCGAAGGATGATTGAGCCCGACGCGCGTCGGGGCGCGCCCGCCGTACTGCTGGTGCAGCAACGGCACCGTCATCCAGTCCGCCATCGCCGAAAATAGCGAGACCTTGAGCGCGCCGCCTACGCCGGTCTCGCGGCGCCGTAGTAGCGCCTCGAGGATGCCGGCATGGGCGTACATGCCGCACGCAATGTCGCAGGCCGATACGCCGACACGCCCGGCGCCTTCGGGCGTTCCGGTGATCGAGGCCAACCCGGTCTCGCACTGCACGATCAGATCGTAGGCCTTCATCGCCGCGTAGCGTCCAGTCTCGCCGTAACCGGAGATATCACACGTGATCAACCGGGAATTACGCTCACGCAGCGCTGCCGAACCGAGACCCAGACGCTCGGCCGCGCCGGGCGCGAGGTTCTGCACGAAGACATCGGCCTGCGCAAGCATCCGCAACACGAGATCGCGATCCGCATCGGCCTTCAAGTCCAGAACGATCGATTTCTTGCCGCGGTTCAGCCAGACGAAATACGCACTCTCGCCATGAACCACGTGATCGTAGCCGCGCGCGAAATCGCCTTCGGCACGCTCGATCTTGATGACCTCCGCACCGGCGTCGGCAAGCCTTGAGGTGCAATACGGCGCCGCAACGGCTTGCTCGACGGCAACGACGAGCGTATTCGTCAATGCGCCTGCAGCGGTCACGCGCGACCTCGGCTGGCAGTGCAAAATCTACGTCGACAAAAACTCAACAGCATCGATTACTAGAACGACTTCGGCATCCCGAGCACGTGCGTGCCGACATGCGATAGGATCAAATTCGTCGACACCGGCGCAGTCCGGTAAAGACGCGTCTCGCGAAACTTGCGCTCGATGTCGTATTCGGCTGCGAACGCAAACCCGCCAAATGTCTGCATGCACATATCGGCGGCTGCCCACGACGCTTCCGATGCCAACAATTTCGCCATATTGGCTTCGGCACCGCACGGCTCGTGCGCGTCGAACAGCGCGGCGGCTTTCTCGACCATCAGCGCCGCAGCCTCCGTGCGTATGTGGGCATCGGCAATCGGAAACTGCACGCCCTGATTTTGGCCTATCGGCCGGCCGAAAACTTCGCGCTCTCTTGCGTATTCGGTTGCACGCGTTACGAAATAACGGGCATCGCCTATGCATTCGGCGCCGATCAAGATGCGCTCGGCGTTCATGCCGTCCAAGATGTAGCGAAAGCCCTTGCCTTCGTCACCGATCAAGCTGTCGGCGTCGACACGCAAGTTGTCGAAAAACACGCTGGTCGTCGCATGATTGATCATCGTCTCAATCGGCGTGATCGTCACGGACTTGCCTACGGCTTCACGCAGATCGATCAAGAACACCGACAAACCGTCGGTCGGCTTGCTACCGGCATCTCGTGGCGCCGTACGCGCGAGCAACACCATCAGATCGCTGTACTGCGCGCGCGACGTCCAAATTTTCTGACCGTTGATCACGTAGCCGTCGCCGTCGGGCACCGCCGTCGTCGCAATGCGTGTCGTATCGGTGCCGCTCGTGGGCTCGGTAACACCGAAGGCTTGCAGGCGCAGCGAGCCATCGGCAATGGCCGGCAGCCAACGTTGCTTCTGCGCATTGCTGCCGTGCCGCAATAACGTCCCCATCGTGTACATCTGCGCATGGCACGCTGCGCCGTTGCCGCCCGCTGCATGGATCGTCTCCAAGACCACGCACGCGGCTTTGAGATCGAGCCCGCTGCCGCCGTACTCCTCGGGGATCAGCGCGGCAAGGTAGCCCGTATCCATGAGAGCCTGGACGAACTCGGCCGGATACCTCGCATCACGATCCTGCGCTTGCCAGTACTCGCCGGGGAAATCGGCGCACAGCCGCGCGACTGACTCGCGAATTTGCTCGAAACTGTCGTTGACTCCACGAAACATGTGGCGGTTACTCGATCACTTCTTGAACGACGGCGCTCATTGTGGCGTCGATACTAAGGGCTTGTCGACTGTTCGATATCGGCATCGATATGCAAGACCGGCGACGCGTCGATTGTGTCCGCATCCATGAGTTTAGCGACGCGTTGCAAGGACGCGATGATCGCCGACTTCTCCCAATCCTCGAGCGCATCGAAACGATCCACGAACTCTTCCTGAAGTGCGGCGGGTGCGGACTCGAGCACGCGGACGCCCGTTGGCGTGAGCTTCGCGTGGACGATGCGGCGATCCTTCTGACTGCGCGTACGATTGACCAAATCCGCCGCCTCCAGCCGGTCGATGATCGACGTGACCGTCGCTTGACTCAAGCTCACCGTCTCGGACAGCGAAGAGATCGATGCGCCTTCGCAATCGCGAATCGCCTGCAGCAACAGCAGCTGCGGTGCTGTCAATCCTGCGGTCTTGCGTAACCTGCGCGAGTAGAGATCCATCGCCCGGATGATCTTCCGGAGCGCAACCAACACCTGCTGCTCTTCGTTCATCTAACGTGCCTCGGACGATCCAAGCTCGCTGACCAATCGGCGCGATTCGCTATTAGCCACGGTCGTGCCGGCGAAGCAACCATATCGGCCGAACACGCGCCGGCGGCTCAGAAAGAATATTTCGCATTCGAATTAATAGGAGGCAGTCTTGGGGCCTTCTATTCGCATAAAATTTATAAAATAATACTAACTATTTGTTTATTTATGTTTTTATTTCTATGAGCTCTAGGCGCCCGAAAATATTTTTCTTAGTGTTCTATAATACTTCGCCGTGAATCCATCCCCAACCAGTTCCCGGCGCGCCTCCGCGGCGCGCTACCGGTGGCGCTTTGACCGGCTGCTGGCTACGAACGGGGTGGAAGTCACTAGAAACAGCTAGAAACGCCGACGGCACTAGATCACCTGCCGACTCCGCCCCCGCGGCCCATAGGGAAATACGATGAAATCGATGTCTGCACGAACGAAGAATCTGCGACGAGCCAAAACGCCGACCGACCGACTGCTTATCGTGCCAGAGACGCACCCCAGCCAATCGAGCCCGCTCACACGTAGCCGCTTGAACCAAGCGGTGCTAGCAGCGCTCGCAGCATCGACGCCCGTTATACCCGCGTTCGGTCAGATAGAGGAGATCGTCGTTACGGCGACGAAGCGCGAGGAGTCGCAGCAAGACGTGCCAGTCGCCGTCTCTGCACTGCAGGGACAGGATTTAGAAGAGTTGAGAATCGATACGTTCCAGGACTACGTCGCGTTTTTGCCGAACGTTGTCAGTCAAGGGACGGGCCCCGGGCAAAACGAGATCTTTATCCGCGGCGCGGCGACGTCGCAGACGATCATCAGCTTGTCGTCGGTGCAGGGTCTGCAGCCGTCGGTCGCGCTGTATCAGGATGAGCAGCCGGTCGCCTTGCAGGGCCGCAACCTCGATATTTACGCGACGGACCTCGCGCGCATCGAAGTGCTGCCCGGACCGCAAGGCACGTTGTTTGGCGCAAGCTCGCAAGCTGGGACGGTGCGATTGATCACGAACAAACCCGATCATGGCGAGTTCCAGGCCGGCTTTGATCTCGGAATGTACAACACGACAGGCGGTGAGCTCAGCCAATCGATCGAAGGCTATTTCAACGTCCCAGTCAACGACCGCTTCGCTGTCCGGCTTGCCGCCTACAACGATCGTCAGGGCGGCTGGATCGACAACCGGCTCAACGATCCGGCAAACGGCGGCTGGAACGGCAGCACTGTCGTCATCGATCGCATCTCGGGCGGCCCGCTGCCGGACCCGACCAACATGACGATACCGGTGCCGCGCAACGATCTGCTCGTCGAGGACGATTTCAACGACGCGACGTACGCAGGCGTCAGGCTAGGCGCGTCGTTCTTGATCAACGACGACTGGGACTTGCTCGTGCAGCACACGCGCCAGTCGCTCGATACCGACGGCGTCTGGGCGTATGACCCTAATCTAGCCGGCGAGGAATCGGTCAATCGCTTCGCGCCAGACGAAAACGAAGATGACTTCGGGTTAACCACCTGGACCTTGACGGGCCGGCTCGCGATGCTCGACTTCGTCTACACGGGCGGCTACCTCGATCGCGACGTGAACTCGACGATCGACTACACGTTCTATACGAACGGCGGACTGTTCTCGGCCTACTACGTCTGCTACCCGGGCAATGGCACCTACGACGAGTGCTTCGACCCGTCGAAGTTTTACAAGGAAACGACCAACAACACACGCTCGACGCACGAGTTCCGCATCAACACGCCTGTCGAAAATCGCTGGCGGCTGACGGCCGGCGCGTTCTTCGACGACCAGGAATTGTCGAGCACCGGCCTGTTCAAGATTGCGTCGACGGACAGCCCGTTTTTCACCGATCTCAGTCGGACCCTTGCTGCACCTCCGGGCACCGAAGGCATCAACACCGACGGCGGCCCGTTCCCGCCGGAGGTCAGCTTCGTCAACGACGTCACGCGCACGACCGAGCAAACGGCGTTTTTCGCCCACGGCGAATTCGATATCACACCGACTCTGACGGCCACGTTCGGCGCACGCTGGTACGATATTGACGACGACTACAAGGGCTCGACGACGACCGTCAACGTCACCGAGCGTCTGCGCGCGTTCGGCCTCGGCACCGAATCGGCGCTGCAGGATTTCTTCGGCGTGGCCGAAGGCAGCGCGGTGTTCGCAGCGATCCAATCCGGCCAGCTCGACGTCGCTAATCTCAACGAGAACGGCGTCTTGAACGCCGACGACACGATCGTGCGTGCATCGCTGGACTGGCGCTTGAACGATAGCTTCATGGTGTTCGCGACTTATGCCGAAGGCTTTCGCCCGCCGGTGACCAATCGCGTCGGCGGCGGTCTGGCGAACAATCAAGCCGGCGCGTTTGCCGGATTCCGCATTCCGGTCTCGTCATCGACCGACGATCTCGACAACTTCGAGCTTGGCTTCAAAGCCGATCTGCTGGACCGCACGCTGCGCTTGAACGTCACGAGCTACT
>JAHEEN010000252.1 GCA_024640685.1 Rhodospirillaceae bacterium | reverse complement strand
GAACTGCGCACGCGCATCGCCGGCGACCTGTTGCAGCACACCGAACAGCTCGCGCAAAGAGCCGAGCCGCGCGTCGAGCTGCGATTGCACGTCGGCGATCAGTAGCTCGTTCTCCTCGAACGTGGTCTCGAGCTGCTCACTGCGCTGCTCCTCGGCGGTGCGCTGCGCATTGGCATCCTGCAACATCTGCTGCTGCTCGTTCTGCCCTTGGCGGAACCGCTGCAGTCGTGCTTCCTCTGCGGCACGATCCGTTGCACTGCCCTGCTCGACGAACTGCAGCAGCTCATCGATCGTACGCGCCTCGTTGTCATCCTGCGCCTGCGCTAACCCGGCAACACCGAGCATGGCCAGCACAGCGACGGGCGTAACTTTGAAACTCTTCATTAGCCTTCCTCCGGCGCGGCGATCGGCAACAGCAACAGATCGGGGCTGATCTGGTTGCGCGAGAGTCTGAGACCCTGGCGAATCGCATTTCTATACGAGCTGTCGACCGGCACGAATGCGCGCTCCGAGTTGCTCCACGCACCCGAGTTCACACCGTCAGGCGTCTGATACAACAACGCGACACGACCGATGCGCAAGAAATCGACTTCACGCGTGTTGCCATCGATATCGAGCTCGCCCGTATACGACTCGATCGTGCGACCGTACTCGTTCTCGATCTGCCACGCTTCCATGACAACTCGGAACTTCTCGGCCGCCGTGACGTCGGAACGTTCCAACAATGCCTGCAAGTTCGCGACTCGACCGGCCCGCTCCTCTTCGAGGAAGGGCAGATCGAGCGCCACGAACCGCTCCAACCCCCCGATCATGCGCGTCAGCAACGGCAAGATCTGCCTCTCGATAACGGTGACGCTATCGATCGACGTTCTGAGATTGTCCAGCTCTTGGTTCTGATCCGCGATCTGCCGATCGAGCAGTGTGTTGTAGACGACCAAGCCGTCCACTTCCTTCATGACCGCACGGTACTCGTCGACGATGTCGAGCGTCTGCTCTCGAACCTGGTCGATCTGATCTTGCGCGGCCTGCGCTTGCTGAATGCGTTGTTCCTCTGCAGCGACGATCCGATCCACGGCCTGAGCGGTGGCCGCGCGCGCAACGAACATTGCGCAGATCGTGCTAATCAGAAGCACCACATTACGTTTCACTATCATGCCTACTCCTCAAAACTCTCTGAAGACCACGCTGTCTCCGGCGGATAACAGTCGCCGACACGAGAAGCTTGGTTAGTTCCCCTAACTGCACCAACGCTCGGCGCACGAAAAAGCCGTCCCGATCCATACACGGATCGTGCAGGCTATCTCCTACTGGTTATCCCAGATTTGCGATTGTCCCCCGAGTTCCTTCTTCTAGGTCAATCTTGTGTTATAGCTTCCTGCGCACACGCACTGCCTGGCCGCTCGCAGGACCATCCCCTTAGGCACCGGGTGCCCGAGCGGAAGGATAGCGCAAAAATATCGCTCGGTGCTACTAGCCGATCTCGCGAGGGATTTTCGATTCGCAGGATGCCTGTCTCATGCGCTGCTCGCGCGGGCACGCCCGATCGAGCGCTATCGCTTACGTCAAATCATGCAGTTACGCGGGGTGCCGAAATTTTTTTGTGGATTCCGGCTAATCCGTTGACATCATTTGGCTTTTTCTACATAGTCCGCGCTCAAGCTGGAACTTGACTGAGATGAACTACGGCCGCGAACTACCGCTCCTCGTCGATGTGCTGCTTAGCAACGGCAGGTGCGGGCCCGTGGTTTAGCGACAACAAACCATCAAAACCCCGCACCCGAAAGGCTGCGGGGTTTTTTTTTGAGCGATAGAAATGGATCACGAACGTAAGAGCTATAACGACAACGGAGGCGAAGCGATATGAAACTGTTTGTAGAGTCCGATGTGCAACCGGAAGCCCTGAGCGGCGAGCGAATTGCCGTGCTCGGTTACGGCAGCCAGGGGCGCGCACATGCGATGAACCTCAGAGATTCGGGATTCGACGTTGTGATCGGGCTTCGACCCGGTGGCAAGACGTCGGCCAAGGCCGAGAACGACGGTTTCCAAGTATTACCTCCGGATCAAGCGGCCGACGGCGCTGGACTGATTGCTTTCTTGACGCCGGACATGGTTCAAGCCGGCCTCTATCAGCAGATCGAGCCGAAGATCAAACAGAACGCGACGCTGCTGTTCGCTCATGGCTTCAACATTCACTACCAACTCATTGAGCCGCGCAACGACCTCGACGTCGTGTTGATCGCGCCAAAGGGACCCGGCGACCTGGTGCGCCGCCAGTATGAAGCCGGCCGAGGCGTGCCTTGCCTAATGGCCGTTGCACAGGATGTGACCGGCAACGCCCAGGCACGCGCGCTGGCTTATGCCCACGGCATCGGCGGCACGCGTGGCGGTGTCCTCGAGACGACGTTCGGCGAGGAGACCGAGACGGACTTGTTTGGCGAGCAGGCCGTGCTCTGTGGCGGGCTCTCCGAGCTGATCGTGCGCGGCTTCCAGACCCTCGTCGATGCCGGCTATCAGCCCGAGGTCGCGTACTTCGAGTGCATGCATGAGGTCAAGCTCATTGTCGATCTGCTGCACGAAGGCGGGCTTGCGAAAATGCACGAGTTCGTTAGCGAGACGGCCAAGTACGGTGACTTGACCCAGGGGCCGCGCGTCGTCGACGAGCATACCGGCGAACGCATGAAGAAAGTCCTGCAGGAAATTCAGGACGGCACGTTCGCCAAGAACTGGGTCTCCGAGTACGAGTCCGGGCTACCGGAATACAACCGACTGCTCGAGGTGGATTTGCGCAGTCAAATCGAGACTGTCGGTAAGGCCTTGAGAAACAGAATGAGTTGGTTGAGGGAGTAACGAGTCGTCTGTGGGATTACCCCACTAGACGTGTATTAGGAGATTGGAAATGAACGCAGTAAGCGACAATCGAGTATTGATTTTCGACACCACATTGAGAGACGGCGAGCAGGCACCGGGCTGCAGCATGACCCTCAATGAGAAGCTTCGTGTCGCTGCTGCGCTCCGTGACCTCAACGTGGACGTCATCGAAGCGGGCTTTCCGGCGGCGTCGACCGGCGATTTCGAGGCTGTTCGCGAGATCGCCGGCGCCATCGAAGGCCCGACGGTCTGCGGTTTGGCGCGTTGCAACCCGAAGGACATTCGGCGCGCGTGGGACGCGCTGAAAGACGCGCAGCATCCTCGCATTCACGTGTTCCTGGCAACGAGCGAAATTCACCGCGAGCACAAGCTGCAAATGGCCAAGGAGGAGATCATCCGCACGGCCATCGACGGCATCCGACTTGCGCGCGAGCTGTGCGACAACGTCGAGTTCTCGCCGGAGGACGCCTCGCGCACCGAGCTCGAATATCTGGCCGAGGTCGTCGAAGCGGCGATCGAAGCCGGCGCGACGACGGTCAACATTCCGGACACCGTCGGATACGCCGTCCCTGGGGAGTTCTACGAGCTCTTCAAATACTTGAAGAGCACCGTCCGCGGCATCGACACGATTCGGCTGAGCGCGCACTGCCACGACGACTTAGGGATGGCAGTCGCCAACAGCCTGGCCGCCGTTCAGGCCGGTGCGCGTCAGGTTGAATGCACGATCAACGGTATCGGCGAGCGCGCGGGCAATTGTTCGCTCGAGGAAGTCGTCATGGCGCTGAAAACTCGCGAGAACCATTTCGGCGCTACAACCACCGTCGACACGCAACGCCTGTATCCGACGAGCCGCATTGTCGCAAACGTCACGGGCATGCATACGCCGCGCAACAAGGCTATCGTGGGCGAGAACGCATTTGCCCATGAAGCTGGTATCCATCAGCACGGCATGCTGCAGAATCGCGCGACGTACGAGATCATGCGTCCTGAGGACGTCGGGCTGTCACGGTCGAACCTCGTGCTGGGCAAACACAGCGGACGACACGCGTTTCGACAACGCGTCGAGCAACTGGGATTCAAGCTCGACGACGTCGAGCTGAATCGTTGTTTCGAAGAGTTCAAGGCACTCGCCGACCGCAAGAAGGACATGTACGACCGCGATATCGAAGCGATCATCATGAACGTCGATGTCGGCAAGGCGGGTCCGTGGATCATCGACGAACTGCACATCACGGCTGGGACCGGCAGCATCGCGGCCGCTGCGCTCAAAATTCGTCACACGGACGGCCGCGAGCTGCGTGTCGCTGCGGAGGGTGATGGGCCGGTCGCTGCGGCGTTCAGTGCGCTGGAGAACGCCACGCAGATCGAGCTCAACCTGACGAACTTCGAGGTCCATGGCGTCACGGTCGGCGACGATGCCCAAGGTGAGGTCACGGTGACGGTCGAATATAATGGCCAGAGCTTTCGAGGGCATGCCGTCAGCACCGATATCGTAGAATCGGCCGCCTTCGCCTATCTAGAAGTCATGAACCGTATTTCGCGGCGCGAGCGC
>JAHEEN010000251.1 GCA_024640685.1 Rhodospirillaceae bacterium | reverse complement strand
ACGTCACGCGCGAGCGCATCCGCCAGATCGAGGCGAAGGCGCTGCGCAAGCTGCGCCATCCGTCCCGCTCCGATCAACTGCGCAGCTTCCTACTCGAAGACTGAGCGTCGCAACTCAATCGGGGCCCCGCAAGCGCTGACGGCTCGCGGGGCCCTTTTTCGTTGACCCGTGCCGGGACCTCAGTAGATCGCGGCCGGAGCGACAGTTGAGCCCGTTGCGCCCTGGATTCGCAGTGGCTGCATGACGAATGCGAACTCTTGCACGTCCCGCTCGACGAGCTCCTCCAGGCGCAGTCGTTCCAGGATATGAATGCCGTTGACGGCGAGCATGATCTGATGCACCGGTAGAGAGATGGCCGGATCGGGATGCGGCTGAACTTCGACTGGCTGATTATCGGCACCGACGATCATCGGATCCTGCGCCGCGAGCCATTCGGCCGCAGCGACGCTTATGCCCGGCGCCGGACCGAGGAATCGCTCTACATCGCGCTCCCAGAGCCGTCCCCAGCCGGTGTTGATGATCACCGCATCGCCCGGCTCGAGCGTGAGGTTGGCCTTCGCGAGCGCCTGCTCGAGATCCTCGACCGTGATTGCGTAGTCTGCGTCGAGTATCTCGACGCCCTTGAGCGCCGCGATATCGAGCAACACGCCGCGTGTCATCAGCATGCCGACGTTCTCGATGCCGAGCGCCGTGAATCCGCCGCGCGTCTGCACGTCGGAGACGCGAAAGCAATTGTAGAACGTGTCGCCGATCGACTGATGGGCGAAGCCGTCGAGCTGAGTACCGACCTGGCCGAGCTCGGTGACGACAAGCTCCTCGTTCGACCCCCGGCGGTTGCTGGCTGGGTTCATCGCGGTCGGTTTCACGTACATATCGAAGTGGCGCGAGCCTAGCGGTATGCCGGGGTGCAAAACCTGACCGAGCTCGACGACCTCGCCCTCGCGTACCAGCTGCGCGGCACGCAGCACGCTGGCCGTGCCCATATGATTGCCCGAGCCGCGCTCGTCTCCGGCACCCCATTTGGACGGACAACGGTCGGCCTCTGCAGGTGGTTGCCAGGACTGAGCGTTGGCTTTCGACAGGCCGCCGGCGAGTGCCAGCAACGCGATAGCTAATGAGCGTTTCATGTTCTTGATGTCCTCCTGATCGACTCGGCGTTCCTAAGCCTATCGCCCCGTCACCGATGCCGCCAGATTTTCCGGCGGCCCATGGGCCGGTGCTAACATACGCGCCGTCGGGGGCCTGTAGCTCAGTTGGTTAGAGCAGGGGACTCATAATCCCTTGGTCGTAGGTTCGAGTCCTACCGGGCCCACCAATTCCAGCGGGGTGCTACGTTAAAACGTCGGTTGATCGGGCGTCAGCTATTAGCGGCGACACTAAAGGCGGGCCTAGCACGAAGTCGTTCGTAGTAACCGCGGAGATTCTCGCAGCCTTCGGGAAATACTCCGTAGTGATCCGCGAGAAATAGCGCATGGCCGACGACGATGTCGGCCGCTGTCAGCGTATTACCCGCTAGATAGTCCTGCTCGGCAACCGCCGCATCGACCTGTGCGGCGAAATGCTCGAAGGCCCTGCGGCCTTTGCTCGCCGCATCGGCATCGCGTTCGGATTCAGGCAACAACGTCGAATGCTGTAGCCACTGCGATAGCGGGTCCATGAGTTTGCTCTCGGCGAAATCGATCCACTCGAGATAGACACCGTAGACGTCCGATCCTCTATCCGGCGCCAACCGCCCGTTGTCATAGTGGTCGATCAGATAGTGGATGATCGCAACCGACTCGGACATCGATACACTGCCGTCGAGCAAGACCGGCAGCTCACCGAGCCGGCCGACATCGAGATGGTCCGCTAACGCCAGCGCCTTCGGGTCGAACGGCAGATTGTTCGCATCATAGTCGAGCCCGAGCTCCTCGAGTAACCATAGAACCCGCATCGAGCGGCTCTGCTCCGTGTGATATAGCTGCATTGATCTTGGCCCTGTCGCTTTTCTACCGAGTCGGACGCCGTCTTCGGCGCTGTAGAATCGCCTTTTTAAGTGTTGCTCGCAGCAGAGGAAATGGGGGAAATCCGAATGCACGCCGCCAGTCGACTGTTCCTGAGCCTCGCGGGGATCGCGCTCTGCTCGGCCGCAGCGTTAGGCGCGTACGGTGCGCACGGACTTGCGGCGTCAGTCACCGACGAAGCCTGGCAAGCGTATATGACCGCTGTCGACTACCAGTTCTATCACGGCCTCGGGCTCGGCCTCGTCGCCATTCTCGTGAACCTCAGGCCCGACGTTCGCGCATTTCATGTAGCGGCTTGGGCACTGATCGTCGGCATCGTGCTGTTCTGCGGTGGCATCATCGCGACGACGTTCGGCGCACCGGCCGGGCTTGCGCGCGTCGTGCCGCTCGGCGGCACGGCGTTCATGGCTGGCTGGCTGGCCGTTTGCGTCGGCGCTTTAGTCGCTCGCCAACGCGGCACGACAAATCCGCTCGCATAGCTCCGCTAGCGGTATTCCGACGGCCGCCGCCGACTGCGGCAGCAAGCTACCGGCCGTCAGCCCCGGCAACGTGTTGACCTCGAGGCACCACAGCCCGCCCTGCGGGTCCATCCGGAAGTCGACTCGGCTGTAGCTGCCGAGCTTGAGCGCACGATGCGCGCGCAGCCCGAGCGCCTGCACGAGACATGTCGCCTCGGCGCTGAGCTGGGCCGGAAAGACTTCGCGGGCTGCGCCAACCTGATACTTGGCCGCGTAGTCGAAGATCTCACCGGTCAGCGGGACGATCTCACCTACCGCGAGCGGCTCGTCACCGAGAATGCCAACCGTAAGCTCTCGCCCCGGAATGTATTGCTCGACCATGACGGCATCGTCGAATGCGGCCGCAGCCGTGATCGCGTCGGCCAAGGCTGCGGCATCGTGCACAAGCGTTAGCCCGACCGTCGAACCCTCGCTGTTCGGCTTGACGATCAACGGCAGCCCGATCTGCTCAACGGCGCGCTCGGCATCGACGGGCGCCATCAACCACTTCGGCGTCGGCACGCCGGCCGCGACGAACAACCGCTTGGCCATGTCCTTGTCCATTGCAAGCGCACTACCGAGCATCCCGCTGCCGGTGTAGCGCACGCCTGCGAGATCGAGCGCGCCTTGGATCGTGCCGTCCTCACCAGCACCGCCGTGCAGCGCCAGAAAGACGAGATCGACGTCGGCTAGCCCGCCTGTTGCGACCACGGCCGGCAGCTGACTTCCGGAGCCGGCCTGGCGATCCGGCGGCGCGCTATCGATCCCCTGCCCGAGGCAGGCTCTCTCCTGATCGGGCAGCAAAATTCCCCGGCTCGTCTCAACGGCGAGCACGTCGTGGCCGGCGCCGCGCAACGCGGCCACCACTTGGGCGGCTGAGGCGACCGAGACGTCGCGCTCTGCGCTCGTGCCGCCGAATAACACGGCAATTTTCAATGGGATCTCCGTCGCTGGCGATTCGAGTCGAATTGTACGGGATGAGATTGGCGCTGCGCGGCCGCTGAGCACAGAAGTACGGCTTGAGTCGTATCGCTAGTCAAGACGCACTAGAGTGGATTCTGTAGTCGATATGTGGGTTGCTGGTCCGCCCGCAACGGCATTAAATTTTCGTTACCGAGTCAGTACCGCGAGCGGCTTTGAGCCCCAGCTCGCCAGACATTCGACGTGGGGAGCTATTGACGATGCTGCGCCCGACCCTATTCGCTGTCACCGTCGCGGCGCTGATCGGCTGCGAAAGCGGCACATCGAGCGGTCCGGCGGCAATCGATTTCACGCCACCGCCACCACCTTCCGGCGCCGGCTTCGTCGCGCTGTACGCACCGCCGGTCGATGTCGGCCCGTATCCGAACGATATCTACAACCCGGTCGCTGCCGGCACCGGGCCAACGCTGTCCGTACCGGAGAAGATCACAAGCCCGCTCGCCGAGGCCGTCAATACGCTCGACGGTTTCTCGACGACATCGGCGATTACGGCGCCGTTCAATGCACCGGTCGACGCGGCCACGTTGATACCGTTCGATATTGCCGCACCGACAGGCACCGAAACGGTCTACGTGTTGGATGCGACGAACGACGTTCCTCTGCGGCCAAACGTCGATTACGAACTCAGCCTCAGCACGTCGGCCGGCGCCGACGGCAGCGTATTGGAGATCGTGCCGCTCGCACCCCTCGCACCGCAAACGACCTACGCGTTCATCCTGACAAGCGGGATTCAGAGCTCGACCGGCGCGAACGCGGGCGCCGATCTCGTATTCGGTGCAGTACGCGATGCGCATCTCGCAGGCCTGCCGAGCGTTCCCGGCACGCCCGAGCTCGATCCCCTGTTTCCGGCGATCACCCCGCTGATCGATGCCGGGATCGGCGTGCTCGGCCTACCTGGCGAAGCCATCGTCGGTGCCTGGAGCATGACGACGCAGTCGA
>JAHEEN010000250.1 GCA_024640685.1 Rhodospirillaceae bacterium | reverse complement strand
GGTCGTGCGACCGGATACAAGACGTACTGATAGATGCCGAGCACCGGGCCGAGTCTGGCAGCAATCTGCAGGGCCCTGCGGGAGAAATAAGCTTGCGGTGCGATCTCGCCGCAGATCGTAATGACGAACGTCGAGAAGACGAACGCGACGAGCCCAGTCAACACGGAGTTCGACAACAGCGTGAGCAGCACGTTGATGCTAACGTTGCCCCACAGAATTGTCGTCAATAGAAAGTTAGAGTCTCGTCGGTAGGCCAACACCTTGGCCGCGAGCTTGCTGCCGGTGGCCGCCTCGGCCTCGAGCCTCAGGCGACTGATGCTGAAAAAAGCCAGATTCAGGCCTGAAAACATTGCTGACTGCGTCAGACAGACAAATATACCGATCCAGATGAATAGGTCCACGGTTGCTACCTCGAACTAATACGGCTTCGCGTATGAGTTGCTCCCAGAAAACCGAACGGCCGCTTCATAGCCCGGCCCGCGAGGCCGAGTGCATGGTGTCGCTCGTTGTGGTCGCTGCAGAAGGCTAGTGCCGATCCGGCCGCGGCGCCAACGTAGCAGGGGTTGCTGCGCTAATCCACAAGTTCGTTCCAAGATCTCACGAATCAGCAACGGACCGAAGCGCCTCGGCCGGTGGTATATTGGCCGGCAGCGTTGACGGCGGACCGAGGGGGAACAACCAATGAAGCGCATGACCGGAGTTCTGGCGGGAATCGTGACGGCGGCATTGCTGTCACCATTGGCACTTGATCAAGCGCGCTCTCAAAACGACGCGGCAGCGGCAGCGCGCGCGGGTGTCCGCGAGATCGGCAAGCGCATGGGCGGTGACGTGGTCAGCCAATCAGCGCAGCTGTACGCCGCGGCCCATCGCGAGTCCGAGCCCGGCGGCACGCGGCTCATCTCGGACATCGCCTACGGTTCGGATGCGCTCCAAGTCCTCGATGTCGTCGTGCCCGAGCAAGCGCCCACGACACCGGCGCCGGTCGTCGTCTTCGTGCATGGCGGCGCACTCATCGGCGGCAACAAGGTTACGTCCGGCACCGACGGGTTGCTCTACAGCAACGTTCCCCGGTACTTCGCGCGGCATGGGATGATCGGCGTGAACGCCAATTACCGGCTCGTGCCCAACGTCAAATGGCCGGGAGGGCCGGAGGACATACGCGGCGTGCTCGGCTGGATTCGGGAGAATATTGCCGAGTACGGTGGTGATCCGGAGCGCGTTTTCCTTATGGGTCAGTCCGCCGGAGGCACGCACGTTTCGGCCTATTTATTCCACGAGGCTAGCCATTTCGACGACGGTCCTGGTGTTATTGGCGCGCTACTGAGCTCGGCCGGCTTCGGGCCGAGCGCTCCCGATACGATGCGTGCGTACGTTGGTGACGATGAGGCCGCGTGGCTGGCGAACTCTCCGCTCGGTCTGGTCGACAGCTACACAGGCGCGCTCGTGCCGATATTCCTGTGGAGCGCGGAGCTCGATCCTACCCGCATCGAAACCCGTGTTGCGCAGATGTACGCGAAGCTCTGCGTGAAATACGACGATTGCCCGCGTTTCACGCAGTACCAGGGCCACAACCACGTCTCACAAGTCATGAGCATCGGTAGTGCCGATAGCGCCGTCGGCGAAGCGGCGCTGGACTTCATTCGAGATGTACTTGAGGGCTCAGTGACCGGCGCTCGGATGTCGGCGTTGTAACGCCCGAGCTCCCACGCGCCACTCAAGCCGCACAGTGGCTAGCGATTTTTATCGCTCTGGTATTACGTAATACCCAAAACGTGACCGGGGCCACAATTGTGCGTGTCCCGGTTTGGATAATAGGCCCAAAGCTGCTGCAAGGAGTGCACAACATGCTTGGGTCAATCACGCGCGCGGCCATCGTGGCCGCAGTCGGGGTACTCGGCGCCCTCTCCGGGCCCGCATCGGCGCAGGATTTCGAGCGCTCGCAGTTTATCGCGAGCTCGGACGTGCTGAGCCAGATATCGATGTTCACGTACGAGGAACGGCGCACATCGTATCTCGAGTTTCGTGCAACGCCGGTGATCTCGTCCGGTGAAGGCGAAGCCAAGGTCGTCTACCGCGACGGCAATGCGCAAATCGAAATGGAAGTGAAGCGCATGCCGGAGCCCGGTATGCTCGGCCCCTATACGACCTATGTGCTGTGGGCACTGACGCCCGACGGCCGCGCTGCGAATCAAGGCGTATTGACCGGCCACGAAGGTCGTAGCGGTGAGCTCGAGACCCAGCATCCGGCATCGCAATTTGCGTTGATCGTCACGGCCGAGCCGCATTTCGCGGTCAGTGCGCCTAGCGATATGGTTGTCATGTACAACATCCCGAAACGCGTTCGCGGCGTCGAGACCAAGATCGTTTCGTTATTCGAGCGCGCCGACTACTCGTCGCTGACGCCGATCGAATTGGACGAGCGGCCGATCGAATTGATCCAGGCCGAGTACGCTGTCGGCATCGCACGCGCGTCTGGTGCCGAGGAGTTTGTGCCTAACCAGCTTTACGCCGCCGAGGCGAAGCTCGTCGCGGCACGCACCGCATGGAGCGCGAATCGGCGCAGCGAGCGCAGGCTCGCGCCCGGTATTGCGCGCGAGGCAATTATTGCCGGCGAGGACGCACGCCGTGCGGCGCTTGTCGCGCGCGTCGAGGCGGACGCGAAGGCCGAGCGTGAGGCGGCGGCTACCGCTGCTGCGGCTGCGGAACGTGAGCGTATGGAAGCCGCCGCTGCGGCAGAACGTGAGCGCTCGGCCCAGGCAGCGGTCGAGGCTGCGCGTAACGCCGAGCTTGCAGCGGATCGAGCCGCGCGGCTTGCGGCAGAGGAAACGGCTCAAAGAATGCGCGCGCAGCAACGCGCCGAGCTACTGAATCGGCTGAGCGCCGTGCTTCCGACTCGCGAGACGGGTCGCGGCTTAGTTTCGGAGGTCGGCGGCGTGCAATTTGCGACCGGCACTGCCAATCTGAACGCGCCGGCGCAGGTCAGCCTTGCAAGGTTCTCAGGCATCGTTGCTTCTTATCCGGAGCTGCGTTTCAGAATCGAGGGGCATACGGATATCGTCGGCGGGTACGATATGAACCTCGAGCTGTCGTTGCGGCGCGCGATCAGCGTGCGCGATTATCTGATCGGGCTCGGTGTTCCAGCGGCGTTTATCGACGTCGAGGGCTTTGGACCCGCCAGACCGGCTGCCGATAACGCAACGGCCAACGGACGCGCGCGCAACCGCCGCGTCGAGATCGTGATCTCGGGCGGCATGCTCGTCGCCGGGAATCGCTAGCGTCTCGCGCAGCCGGCTGACCCGCGCACTGTATAGGTGCGTCGCAAAATAGCGACTTTGCCCGCAAGCATTATTCGGCTACGCTCGAAGCTCGATCTCTAGACACGGTGGAGTGAAATGCGCCGCCATGTTCTCTTGGGGCTCTCGTGCGCCATGCTCTTGGTCGCACCGGCCCGTGCGCAGCTTGCAGGCGATCGCGAAGGTAGCTGGGAGGCAGGCTTTCACCTGACCGATAGCTCCTCGTTTTTCGTCGCCGACAGCTTCGGCGCCTCTCTCGACGTCGAGGATGCGCTCGGCTACGGGTTCTCCGGCAGCTACAATTTCTCGAATCACTTCGCGCTCATGCTCGACTACAGCTGGTCGGGTCCGGACTATCTAGCGACGTTCGTCCCCGACGGACCCGGCACCGACGTGACGGTTGCGACGCGGCTCGACGTGACGACGCTGCAGGCCAAAGGCACGTACTACTTCCTCGACGGCGCAATCACGCCGTTCGTCGAGCTCGGCGTCGGTTGGACGAATATCGATTCGAACATTCTGTCGCGAGCGCCGATCACGGGCTGCTGGTGGGATCCGTTCTGGGGCTACGTCTGCGAGCGTTTCTACGAGACCTACAACCAGACCGAGCTGTCCTACTCAGCCGGCTTCGGTCTGCGCTGGGATTTCAGCGAAGAGTTCATGCTTCGCGGCGGGATTGGCGTGCTCGGTCTCGATATCGACGGAGCCGAGGATCCGCGCACAGATACGCTGCAGTTCGACTTCGCGTGGCGTTTCTGACGCGCTGCCGGTTTCTGACGCCGCTCACCTGTCTTGATTTCGGAACGGTTGGCGGCACAATGATCGAAACGGATCGTTCCTCCGTTCTCGAGGAGCTTCACCATGATTAACAGACCGGAAGTCGGGCTCGTTCTGGCTTCGATGGCACTGTTCTGCGCCAGCGTATTCGCGCAAGATTTCGTGCTGCGCGAGCAGCTATTCGGGCGCGTCGATCAGCGCCTCGCAGCGGCGAACGCGGTACAAGCCAACGTGCTCGCACCGATCAGCTATGAGCGCGCTGCACGTTACTATCGCGATGCGGCAGAGGCACTCGAGCGGGGTCGGCGCGTTGACGGAATCCGCGAGGACGTCGCGCAAGCCCTCAGTTACTTCGAGG
>JAHEEN010000249.1 GCA_024640685.1 Rhodospirillaceae bacterium | reverse complement strand
TGACGAGCCGCTTGTCGCGCCCGTAATAACGCGTGCGGACGATCCGCAACGGCGCGATGGCTCGTACGTTTTGTCCCTCACGAACCACGAGAATCCAGAGCCTGCTGTCGGCACCGAAATGATCCCACCAGATCGACTGCCATTCGAACGACTGGAACGCCGTGCAGTCCGGCGTTTCGCGGAGAAGCGCATCCCAGTCCGACGCGAGCTTGCGCCAGCCGAGCCGACTCTGCACGACCTCGACGCGCAGCCCAGCCCCCGAAGCCGCCGCCGCGTTGGCATGCTCGAAGCTCGGCTCGAAGCGCACGAGGAACGTCTCGTGCGGCGGTGCCTCGAGCTCGAAGCGTTGCGCGCCCGCATAGGCGTAACCGAAGCGCGCGAACGCCTTTCGCCGCGCGAGCCAACGATCGAGCGCCGACTGCGCGCTGAACGCGAGCATCGGTAACCCGTAATAACCGCTGAAGAGATTCATGCTGTCGGCGAGCAGGCGCCACATGTAACGACTGTATGGGCGACGCACGATGAAATCGGCAACATAGAGACACTCTTCCGCGACCAAATCCGCTGGCCGCCGAACACCGAAGTAGTCGAACAACTGGCCGCTGTCGGGCTCGTAATACAAAAGAAAAAAACCGACGAGCGTCTCGCCGTCGAACAGCCCCATACCCAGGTTACAGTCGTCGAAGTCGGCATCCGTAATGTCGGCTTCGAGCGCCTGCCGGCCGGCGCGAAGCTCGGCTGGATAGGTCTCGTCCTCGAGTCTGGCGATCGCTTCGGCGTCGGCCGGCGTCAGCCGGCGCGTACGAACCCTCCGCGCGCGATTGGCGCTAGCGGAACCCCGCTTCTGTGCTCTCATGATGCGACACTTCCCGCGCTCATCCGCTGCGTGCCGGCCCCGATGCAAGCACACGCCGAATAGTCGCCGCATAACGAGCACGCTGCCATCGACTCGTCGTGAGCGAGGCGACACCGACGAGAGCCACGAGCCCCGTCGCCGCAACGCCGCTTCCCGTTACGATCCAGCTACCGAGCTCGATATTGCGCGTGAGCCATAGACCGAGTGCGAGTGCCGGAAACCCGCCGAGAACGGGCCGCAGCAGTGTTCTCCAGAGGAACGGTGTGAGCCTTACACCACTCAGCGCACAGGCGCCGGTAACGAAAAAAACAAATCCGATAAGCGCGTTGCCAATCAGCCCCGCGAGTGCGAGCCCGGCCAAGCCAAGACTCGGGGTCAGCGCCAGAATGAGCCCTAGCACGATCGCAACCTCGAGCAGCGATGTCCAAAAAATTCGTTTCACGAGACCCGAGCCCATGAGTATCGCGAGTGCCGACCAGAAGTACGTCGATAGAAAGAAATTGACCACTGTAAACCAAAGCACTCTAGGGTCCGCACTTGTGTACTCCGTCCCTATCCACAAGTCCAGGATCGCCGTCCCGAAACACAACAGCACAATGGTCGTTGGCAATGTCACCATATTGACGAGCTTACAGCCGCGCTCCAGCACGACAGCGAGAGAAACCATGTCGCCCTTGCCGTGTCGGCTCGCGGCCAGCGGAAAGAGCGTCGCCGTGATCGGCTCGGCGACCACGAAGATCATCGCCGCGACGGTCACGATCAACGAATACGGCGTGACGAGCGCGCTCGCGAGCAAGATTGGAATCAGCAGTTTGTCGAGCTGTGCCGTGCCTTCCGTGACGATGTCGTTGAGGCTGTTCCAGAGACTGAAGCCGCGTATCGCACGCCATGACTCCAAATCGAAGCCGAGCTTCGGCCACGATGTGGACGGCAACGTGCGGCGCACCGTGGTCCACTTCGCGGCAGCGCCAAGCGCGCTCTCGGCGACGCGGATGCTGACGAGCCCGAGCAGTCCGTAGCCAAGCTCAAGCGCGCCGTACGTCGCGATCGCGCCGATAACGGCCACGCCGATGCCGATGGCGTTCATTAGATCGTAGCGCTGGTGACCCTCGAAGACGCCGTCAGCGGCCGCCTCCACAAACGCAAACATCACGGCGAAGCCGATCAGCGGCACGGCCGTAGAGTACAGGGAGCGTGCATCGGTGGGAATGTCCAGCAGCGCGGCACTCGGCAACAGCGCAACTGTCACCGCTAGCACGACAGCGATAGCACCGGCCGCGAGGAAAAGCACGAGCACCGTGCCATGCAAAGTCTTGAGCGATGCAGTCTGATTGCGCGCGGTCAGAACCGAGTGACGCTGCACTTGCGCATCGACGATTCCCAGATCGAGAAAGCCGAGGTAGTAACCGAGAGTCTGCACGATCACCCAGACGGCGTAGATCGACGCACCGAGCTCACGCACGATGATCGGCGTCAGCAGCACAACGATGAGACCGTGAACGATCACGCCGAGGTAGTTCGACGCGATATTGCGTAGCCGCTGCAAAATCATGCTCATCGCAGCCCCAGGAACGCTCGAATCGGATCATCGGCAACGTTGAGTGCGCGACTCGTCACGCGACCATGCGTTACGGCGCGAGACGAGTCACCGGAAAAGCCGACAATGATCCGATCGAGGCTCACACGCTCAGCAAGGGCTGCGAACTCAGACAGCGTGTTCGCATCCGGCTCGCTACCGATGCGCAAGCGCCGGACGACGAACCGTCTGGCCTGCCGCTCGATGAAGCCGTTACGGCTCAGGAAGCCCAAGGTGGCCGCCGAGGCTCGCAACGGGCGGATCCGGATCGAACTCTTCAGCGAACCCGATGAAACGAGATGCGGCCCCCATTTCGATTTGTACGCCAGCGCGCCATCCTCGACGTGCGGACGCGTCAACCCGAGATCCAAGTACCGACAGCTGAGCCGCTGAGCGAGCACCAGGCAAAGGAAGTCCAGTACCTCACTTGGCGCAGCTCGCTCGGAGCAAAAAGCCGTTCGCCCTACGAACAGGGTATTGAAGTCGTGCTTCAACAGGCTCGCACCCAGGAACTCGGATCCCGCGTAGAGCTTGAATAGCACTGAACTGTCGGCCTCGCGTTGATAAGTACGCCGCTTCGGCACTACGGCACCACTCCCGAAGCGGGACTCGAGAAACGGCAGCAGGCACCGCTCGTAAAAGTCCAGCTTCGCCGGCATGTCGCAAACGATGCGTGCGTGGTAGTTGCGCTGCCTGAGCAAACGGCGCAGTTCCTTGCGCAAGTGCGCCGACAAGCCGGCCAGCGTTGCCGGCCAGTTGTCATGCAACTCGACGCGCTGACGAAGCCAATGCGGGACCGCCAAAATCGATCGGCTAATCCCTACTCCACGGTCGAGCACGGGGCGATCGGTTACGAGAACATCATAATCTTCGCGTGCCACGCGACGCGGCTCGAAGAGATCGAAGTCGCCGGTGCCGAAGACGTGCCGTGCGGCGAACCCGAGTGTCCGCGAGCGCCCTTTGAACAGTACGTTCATCGGCGTACCGGATTCGCGCTCCGTGCCCCTGATCACTCGGCTCTGAAGCCGCAAATTTGAGACGTCTGCATTGCCGACATCGACGAGGAAGTCGCGAACCGCGCTCGTGATCCCGGGAACGACCAGCGTTCGCGCCTGAGGTGTCAGGCCGACGAAATTGCAGCGACCGTAGGCATGCTCCAGGTCATGACCACCGTCAAGCTCCAACCCGTGCAGCGTTGCCAGGGTATCGCGCACTCAAGACTCCGTCAGATACCGATCGCGATCCGCCCAGTCCACGACTATTGCCGATCGCATACAAGCTCTCGGTGACGATCGTCGCAAATCTACTGCTTGGTCGACAGTCGACCGCGAATCCCGTGAGATCGATCTCTCGGATTATCTAAACTCGAGCTGCCGCACGCGACCCGTTTCGTCGATCGGCATTGGAACGTCCTCGCCGAGCATACGGCGGTAGAGCGCTTCGTAACCGGTCGCGACGGCGGCCCAACTGTAACGCCCGCGCGCACGTGATGCATTGTAGTCGCCCATCTCGGCGCGTCGCTTGGGTGCTGAAACTAGCGAGTTGACCGCGTCGACGATAGCGGGAGAACTGGCGGGAGGAATGAGCAAGCCACCCCGATCGTGACGAATAATTTCCGGAATGCCCCCAACGGAAGTTGCGATGACCGGCAGACCCGTACTCATCGCCTCGAGAAGCACCTGGCCGAAAGATTCGCTCAGGGAGGGCAAAACGAAAATATCGGCCTGTTGGTAGAACATGGACAATCGTTCTCTTGATACGTAGCCCGGCGTCCAGACGCAGGTCTCCAGTTCTTTCTGCCGAATAAGATTACAGATCTGCGCCCGCTGCTGTCCGTCACCGATTAACCAGAGTTCGACACCGTTATGCCTCAGCTCTTGCATCGCTTCGAGGAGGTACTGCAGTCCCTTGCGGCTGACCATTCTACAAACGGCGAGCAACCGTACTCTTTGCTGCACCGTCCAATTCCTCTTCTTCGGAAATGCTGTCTCGTCGACACCG
>JAHEEN010000248.1 GCA_024640685.1 Rhodospirillaceae bacterium | reverse complement strand
GAAAACTCCCCTAGTTCGCAACACGGTAAACGTACCGGCCACTGCCTCGGGCATGATAGTGTGTCAACTACCTAGACGGTAGGCGTACGTACGTATTCGGATCGTGTATAAATACCCATAAGCTTTCGATTCCGAGCATTGGAAGTATAGGAGACCCAGTCGTGCGGATCACTGTGCGTGTCGTCTTGCTTGCTGCAATTACCACGATCTCGGTTCCCAACGCCGACGCAGACATTGCAGCGTTGTTGCCGATGTGTAATGCCTGCCACGGCGTCGACGGGGTTAGCGAAATGCCCGGCGTCCCAACGATCGCGGGCGTTTCCGCACTCGTGACCCAGAATGCGCTGATCGACTATCGGGCGCGTACTCGGCCGTGCGTGACCCAGCTAAAGGCTGATCGTATCGCAATGGATATGTGCGGCCCGGCGACGCTCGTCGACGAACAGGACGTCGGAGCCATCGCTGATTACTACGCCGAACTCAGCTATCACGCGAAGACTCAACAAACCGATCCGGCCAAGGTCGCTATCGGCAGAGAAATCCACGATCGCGACTGCGAAATCTGCCATGTCGACGGCGGGCGCGACCCGAGCCAGGATACCGGCATCCTCGCTGGACAGGATCTCGTTTATCTGCGGCAAGCGCTAGAGGATTTCGCGCAACAGGCACGGCCGATGAGTCGCCCGAAACAAGTGATTTTCTCGCAGCTCGACGCCGAGGCGCTCGAAGCGCTTGCGCACTTCTACGCATCGCAGCAGTAGCGAGCTCGCTGCGCTCCCGGCCTGCTAGCCCGGACTGCAGAACGATCAGCCCCAGCCGCCGGGTGAGTCGATCACCCCCGACCCCCATCTATCGCACTGATGCCTGGATGCGTGCGCGGCGATCGCCTAACGTGCGCGGATGACCGGAGTTTCCGAACCACTCCAAACGCGACGAGCACGCAACCGATGAACGCACTCAGCAACGATTGGCACACGCTGTCGATTGACGAAGCCTGCCGCGCGCTCGACACGAGCACGGACGGCTTGAGTGCCGCGGAGGCCGAGCTGCGGCTTCAAGTGCATGGACCGAACGAGCTCGAAGCACCCGAACATGTCTCTCCCTGGCGACTGCTCGCAGGACAGTTCAAGAACGTGCTGATCGTCATCCTGCTGATCGCGACGGCGATCTCGGCAGCGCTGGGCCACGCGATCGAGTCGATCGCGATCGCCGTGATCGTAGGCTTCGCGATCGTCCTCGGCTTCGTGCAGGAATTTCGCGCCGAACGGGCGATTGCAATGCTGCGGCGCATGGCCGCACCGACCGCTATCGTCGAGCGCGACGGAGCAGAGCGGACGATTGCGGCAACCGAGCTCGTGTCGGGCGACGTCATCGCAATCACAGCCGGCGACAAAGTGCCCGCGGATGCGCGTCTCCTCGAAGCGCACAGTCTCGAGGCCGACGAAAGTGTGTTGACCGGCGAATCGCTCGCGGTCAGCAAGCGCGCCGACTGGATAGGCGATGCCGATACAAGCCTCGGTGATCGCGAGAACCTGCTGTACTCCGGCACGACCGTGACGTTCGGTCGTGCCCGCGCCGTAGTCGTTGCAACCGGCATGCACACGGCGTTCGGTCAGATCAGCGGCTTGCTCGCAACACTCGAGGACCCCGAGACGCCACTGCAGCGCGCGCTAGCCAAACTTGGCAAAACGCTGTCGCTGATTGCGCTCGGCGTCGTCATCGTTGTCGTCGCGCTCGGCTTGCTGCGCAACGAGCCGCTGCTCGACATTCTGCTGTTCGGGATCGCGCTCGCAGTAGCCGTCGTGCCCGAAGCCTTGCCTGCTGTCGTGACGATCTCGCTCGCGCTCGGCATACAGCGAATGGCAAAGCGCAACGCGTTGATTCGATATTTGCCGGCCGTTGAGACACTCGGCAGCGCAACGGTGATCTGCAGCGACAAGACCGGCACGCTGACGCGGGACGAGATGACGGTCCGACGAATCTACGTCGACAAAATGCTCATCGACGTCTCCGGCAGCGGTTATACGCCGGTCGGTGAGTTTTCGCTGTCGGGTCAGGTCATCGAGCCGGACGCAACGCTGCGAGACTTACTCGAGTCGGCCGTTCTCGCGAACGACGCCGAACTGGTCGAGCAGGATGCCGTCTGGCAGGTCCACGGCGACCCGAGTGAAGGCGCGCTCGTGGCGCTCGCTGCAAAAGCGGGAATAGACAAGCAGAGTCTCGAGCAGTCGAAACCGCGTGTCGACGAGATCCCGTTCTCGTCGGAGCGCAAACGCATGACGACGCTGAACCGCGATGCTGAGCAGTTGACGGCGCACGCGAAGGGCGCGCCGGAGGTCATCGTCGCCGACTGCGACCGACAACTCGTCAACGGCAAGGTTCATCCACTCACCGCAGCGGATCGCGAGGCCATCATGAGCAACGCCACTGAGTTGGCCGAGCAAGCGCTCAGAGTGCTTGCCGTTGCGGCGAAACCCGGCGCCGAACCATCGACGGCGGAGTCCGACATGGTGTTTTTGGGCCTCGTCGGGCTCATGGATCCACCGCGACCCGAGGCTGCCGATGCGATTCGCGTCTGCAAGGCCGCTGGCATCAAGCCGATCATGATTACCGGCGATCATCCGCAAACAGGCGCGGCAATCGCCCGCGAGATCGGCTTGCTGACGAGCGGACGCGTCGTCACAGGCTCCGAGCTCAGTGCAATGTCAGACTCGGCGCTCGAAGACGACATCGAGTCGATCGAAGTCTATGCGCGAATCTCACCCGAGCAAAAGATCCGAGTCGTCAACGCATGGCAGCGACGCGGTGCCGTAGTAGCCGTAACCGGCGACGGCATCAACGACGCGCCGGCGTTGAAACAGGCCGATATCGGTATCGCGATGGGCGTTACCGGGACCGACGTCAGCCGTGAGGCGGCTGATATGACGCTGACCGATGACAATTTTGCGTCGATCGTCAGCGCGATCGGCGAGGGCCGGCGCGTTTTCGGCAACATCAAGAAATTCCTGATGTTTCTGCTGTCGGCGAATATCGGCGAGATCGGCTTGATCGCGATGACCGCGTTGGCGGGGCTGCCGTTGCCGTTGACGGCTGTGCAGATTCTCTACATCAACTTGGCCACGGACGGACTACCGGCGCTGGCGCTCGCCGCCGATCCCGCGGAGTCGGGACACATGCAGCGCCCTCCGCGCGACCCGAAGCGCTCGATCTTCTCGGCCTCGGTCGTGACGTTACTCGCGCTCGGCGGACTGTGGTCGACGCTCATCGGCTTCGGCCTCTTTGTCGGACTGTTGGACTCGGGCCGACCGTTGGACGAGGCTATGGCGATGACGTTTCTCGCATTTGTGCTGATCGAGCTTTTCATAGCTTATAGTTTCCGATCGGATCGCGAACCGATCGTCAATTCGCCATTCGCAAACCGCTGGTTGAACATGGCCGTCGTTTGGGAGCTTGGCCTATTGCTGATCATTGTCTACGTGCCGATACTTCGCGCACCATTCGACACGTTCAGTCTGACGGCCGTCGACTGGGTCATCGTCATCGGGCTCTCAGCGACGATCGTACCGGTGCTCGAGATCGGCAAAGCCGTCGTTAGGCAACGCGGTCGAGATGCTGAACGTAACTCGCAGAGCACCGCGGAGCTCTAGTGACGAACGACGCGATACCGTGCAATGAAGCTGTGACCGCCGATGGCAACCACACTCGAGCCTGAGCGTCCGGCTTCACGGACCGCGCGGCCGCTGCGCGCGCTCGCGCCGTTCATGCGACCGTACGTCGGCCGACTGGCGTTCGCGTTGCTGGCGCTGATCGTCGCCGCCGCCGCGATGCTCGCGCTGCCCGTTGCGCTTCGCCAGCTCATCGACAGTGGCTTCGCTGCCGAGGACGCCGCAGCGATCGACCGTTACTTCCTGCTATTGCTCGGCGTCGCCGTCGTCTTCGGTGGCTTCGCAGCGCTGCGCTTCTATCTCGTCATGTGGCTCGGCGAGCGTGTCGTCGCCGACATCCGATCGGCAGTCTATCGGCACGTGCTACGGCTCGATCCCGCATTCTTCGAGATTACGAAAGTCGGCGAGGTATTGTCGCGCCTGACGACCGATACGACGTTGATCCAGTCGATTGCCGGCGTCGGGCTGTCGATCACATTGCGATCGATGCTGACGCTCGGCGGCGGACTCGTGATGCTGATCGTCACGAGCCCACGGCTGACTGCGTGGATCGTCGTTCTCGTGCCGGTCGTGCTGATACCGATCATCTTGATCGGCCGGCGCGTTCGGCGCCTGTCGCGCGCGACACAAGATCGCATCGCGGACACCAGCGGTCTGGCCGGGGAGATACTCGACGCGATCCAAATCGTGCAAGCGTTCGGTCTCGAGTCGCTGCAAACGCGGCGATATAAGGAAACCGTCGAGCATGCGTTTGCGACCGGCATCGAGCGCGTGCG
>JAHEEN010000247.1 GCA_024640685.1 Rhodospirillaceae bacterium | reverse complement strand
TGGGCGGAGCAGTTGTCACCGCGGTCCTCGGACTCTGCGTGCAGCTGCCAAGCGCTGCGCAGTCGAACGCGAGCGGTCGCGACCGCTTCGTCGAGTACGGCTGCTGGCAGTGCCATGGTTACGACGGTCAGGGGAGTGTTGCGGGCCCTCGTTTGGCGCCGACGCTGCTGCCCTACGCCGCGTTCGAGCGACTCGTCCGGCATCCGGCGAACGTCATGCCGGCGTATGCGCCGAGCGCGCTGCCCGACGAGATTCTGCGCGAGATCTTCGCGTATATCTCGTCAGTCGAGGAGCCGCCGGCACTCGAGGATATCCCGGCGCTGCAGTAATCGTACCATTGAGGTCGGGCCGAGAATTCGTAGCGGAGTCTCGGCTCGGCCTGTATTGCTACAGTCGCTCGGCGACGGCTTCGACCTCGCGCCACACACGCAATAGATTGCCGCTCCAAATCTTCTCGATGGCCTCGGCGTCATAGCCGCGGCTGACGAGCTCGGCCGTGACGTTCGCGGTGTCGGCTGCGTCGGACCAGCCGACGATACCGCCGCCACCACCGAAATCCGAGCTGATCCCGACGTGGTCGATGCCGATCAACTCGACGGCATAGTCGATGTGATCGACGAGTGACGATACGTCCGCGGGTGCCCAGCGCGCGTCGAGCTCCGCGATCCCGGCGAGATACTCGGTCCGCGTCGGCTCGTCGAGCCGTGTCGGTTCGACGAAGCCTTCGAGCCCGAGAGAATCGCGCAGCGCGTTGCGCGCCTCGAAATACTCCGGCGGGCGCACGTTCAAATACAGGTCGAATGCCACGATCTGCACGACGCCGCCGTTGTCGCGCAACGCAAGCAACGTTTCGTCGTCGAGGTTGCGGACGTGATCGCCGAGCGCCCGGACACCCGAGTGCGATGCAATGACCGGTGCCGCGGAGAGCTCAATCGCATCCAGTGCCGTCTGCTTGGAGCCGTGCGAGATGTCGACCATGATACCGAGCTCGTTCATGCGCCGTATGACAGCGGCGCCAAACTCGCTGACGCCGTCGTGCTCGACTGGCGCATCGCCGAGTCCCTCGCGCGGGCTAGCCGAGTCGGCAATGTCGTTGTGGCCGTTGTGCACGAGCGTCATATACCGTGCGCCGAGCTCGTAGTAGCTATCGAGCAACCCTAGTCCGGTGCCGATGACGTAGCCGTTCTCGATGCCGATTGCGGCGGCAAGCTTGCTTTCCTCGATCAAGTGACCGATATCGTCAGCGCGGTACGCGAGGCCGATGCGATCCGGATAGAGGGACTCCGTCTTGCGGTGAATTGCATCGAATTTGGCGAGCGCATCGGCTTGCGCGCGTGCGTAGTTGACCGGCGTGCGCTCGGTTTGGCCGACGTAGACAATGAAAAATGCCGCGTCGAGACCGCCCGCGGTCATCTTCTCGAGGTTCACCTGAATGTCGGCGTTGAGCGGGTCTTGCGCGGGTGTCGCATACTCGGGATCGATGTCGACGTGCGTGTCGAGCGTCAACGTGGAGCGGTGAATCGCTTCGGGATCTCCGGAGCCGCATCCGGTGCAAGCCGCGAGCACGCCTGTAAGCGCCCATAGTCGAAGCATCGATCTCATGTCGGTTCCTCGCGAAGTCGGGGCGACGATACCGCAAAAGCGCGGCGGGAACGACCGCGGACCGCGCAGTGTAAACCGGGGCATTCAACATCGGTCAGGTCAACGGAACGCACGCCGCTTCGTTGACTCTAATATCGGTAATCGCTGTTGACGCGTCGATGTCGGAGACAGTTGGGTCATGAGCAACCGTGTTTCGAGCATGCTTAAATCGGGTCTCGCAGCCGTGGGGTTCGCAGCCTATTGCCTCACGGTTCCGGCCACCGCGGCTCAAGATCTCAGCGGTCACTGGGCGATCGACCGAGACGCGGGCGATGAGCCTGCCGACGTTCTGGAGCCCGTAACGCGCCGCAGCGGCAGCCGCTTCGGCGGCATCCGTGCCGGCGTCAGTATCTTCGGCATTCCGGTCGACGTCACCGACGTCTTGCCGGAGCGTGAGGACGGCGGCACTGAGCCACAGGATGAGCTCCGCCGTGAGCTCGGCAAGCTGCAGCGCCACTTGACCGAGTCGCTGACCCAGCTCGACATCGAGCAGTCGCCTGACGAGCTCAGGGTCGTCTACGACGACCTCGGCATCTTCATCTATCGCACCGGGCAGACCGTCGAGTACTCGGACACGATCGTCACGGCCAAATGGCGCGGCGACCGCTACGTCGTCGAGCGTGAAGTCGCGGACGGGCCGAAGGTCACCGAGGTATTTCGAGTCGACAACGACGGGGCGACGCTGCATTGGGGTGTGTCGATCGAGCTCGAGTCGCGCCGCGACGTGTCCATCGATCGCGTATTCGTGCGCGACGATAGCCCATAGGTGACCGTCGTCACCGATTCTCGGCCTATCGCACGCTAGACTTACCGCAGTATTTTGTTAAACGGCGGGAACCGGCCGCCGTGACCAGCGTGTAATCTCTCAAGAGCCCCGGGGTTTTTGGATGGCCAAACTCAGAGTCATCGGCGGATTGCGGCCCGATACCGCGTTCGAGGCGATGATGCGCCCGTACTTCGATGCGTTGTACGGCCGCGCGTATCGCTTGAGCGGTAATGCGGCGGATGCCGAGGATTTGATGCAGGAGCTCTGTATACGGGTCTATCCCCGGGTGGATGAGCTCGCCGAGCTCGAGAACCCCAAGGCCTGGTTGATGCGCGTGCTGTACCGGCTCTTCGTGGATTTCGCGCGCAGCCGTCAGCGCTCGCCGCTGCAAGCGATCGACGGCGATGACGGCGATGACTACGAGCGATCGGTCTCCGAGGAGCCCGGTCCCGAGGAGCACGCCGAGGCGATGCTGCAGCACGAGCGCTTGCAAAGCGCATGGCGTTTCTTGGACTCCGAGCAGCAGCTGCTGTTGGTGTTGCAGGGCATCGAGGGTCACAGCCTCGCCGAGATCGAGGCGCTGACCGGCATTACGCAGGGCACGTTGAAGTCGCGCCTGCACCGCGCCCGGGTTCGCCTGGGGCGCTTGTTGGAACGGGAGAAAAAAGTCGCAATGTCCGACGCTAGAGGATCGAACGATGAACTGTCACGACATCGGAAATCTGCTGGATAGCCGCGAGGTGCTCAAGCTCACGGAGACGCAGAAAGTCGCCGTGAGCACGCACCTGCGCGAGTGCAGTCGCTGTGAGCACGAATGGCGCGCCGTGCGCGCGCTATGGGTCGTGTCGACGATTCCGACGCCGGCGCCGCGAGCAGATCTCTTTTCTGAGGCCATGCGCCTTGCGACCGCGGCCGGTGCGCGCAGGGAGGCTCGCCCGCCGCGGCAGCCTTCGTTCTGGCTCGGCGCGGGCTTCGGCGGTGCGATTGCCGCCAGTCTCGTCGCCGCGATCATGACGTTCGGTCCGGTGCCCTGGACGTGGACGATGGATGACCCGATCACGCCGACGATCACCGTGGCGCTCAACGAGCCGCGCGACGTCGACGTTGCGATTACGTCGGCCGAAGCGCTCGAGCGGGCGGAGATACGCGTTGTGCTGACGGGCGGCGTGCGGCTGGCTGGCTTCGCGGATCGCAGTGAGGTGCAGTGGCGCGCCGACCTCGATCAGGGCATCAATCGCTTGTCGCTGCCGATCATTGCAGTCAACGGCAATGGCGGCCAGGTCGTCGTCGAGGTCGAGCACGCCAGTAAGCGACAGGTGTTCGTCGTCAACGTCGGTGTCGACGAGCAAGCTTTAGATGTCGCGTAGGCAGCTGCAAAACGGTTCTGTATTTTGTCAAATTCACGGAACGGATGTAGCTGTAAGACGTGTATCGGCTAACAGGGGCGTAACAGTTCTTTGGGGCTATTGAGATGGATTTCGCAAGGACACTAACAATTATCACAGTTGCCGGGCTCGGGCTCGGGGCAGACTGGACGTTTGCCCAGGACGCGCCCGGGGATGACCTCGAGATTACGATGACGTTGATGCCCGAGGACGGCGATTTACCCGACGCCGTCACACGCGAGTTGACGCTGCCAGTGTTTCCCGAGGGCGACGAGAACGCGGGTCAGCCGATTCCGTCCCAGCAGGGCGTCGACAACAGCGCCGATGGCCTCGCGACGGCGAATCAAGCGCGCGAAGCGGGCCGCGAGTTTGGGCGGCAGGCGGCCGCAGCCGCGCAGGAAAATCGCGAGAACCTCGGGCGCGGGCGGCCGGAAGGCCTCCCTATGGGACCGCCGGAAGGTCTTCCTATGGGACCGCCGGAAGGCCCTCCTATGGGACCGCCGGACGGTCTTCCGGGACTCCCCGACGATCTTCCTGGGCCGCCGGAGGACTTGCCCGGACCGCCTTGAGGCCTCGAAAACTTAGACGTTCGTCAATTTTGAGGCCCGCCGTGTTTTGTACACTGCGGGCCTCATGTTTATTTCGGCATCGAATTGGCCGTCTCCTCTCGAGCGCCGGGCGC
>JAHEEN010000246.1 GCA_024640685.1 Rhodospirillaceae bacterium | reverse complement strand
CCTTCGCGCCGAGCCGCACCGCGGCGTAGCGCCGAACGATCAATCGAGTCGATTCAAATACGATGCCGCGCCGTCCTCGGTCCAGCACATGACCTCCGAGATCCGGTCGACGGGCTGGCGCTCGAACGTCACGGTCGGTGTCTCCCAGGCGCCTGTCAAAAACGCCGGGTCCTCGACCGTGGCCTGATACTCGAGCGTATCGGCATCGACGCGGCGCCAACGCTCGACGATATGCAGCTCGCCCGACGTCGGCCAAACGCCGGTGCTCGTCGCGGTCGGCCGGTCGCTTGGGCTCGCGAGCCAAACGTCACCGTTGAACGAGATGACATCGACGACGAGCGTGTCGCCGTCCCATTGCGCGGTCGAGTCGCCCAGATACGTCGGAAACAGATACTCGGACTCGGTATGCGGCCGGCCGTTCGTCGGAATGCTGCGCCAAGTTTGATAGGCCTCCGACAGCACAAAGGCGAACTCCGGGCGCTGCGTGATCTGAATGCGGTGACCGAGCATCGCGGCTCGCGGGTAGGCTGGCGGCGAGCAGCGAAGCGCCGGATCGTCGTCTGGCGAGAGCACGCCCATCAGTGCACGCGCATCATCGGTATAAAGCTGCTCGAGCGCCGCCAGATTGAACGTGTCCCGACCGTCACGCGCGCCGAGTGCCGTCGCACGCCAAACGCCAGATAGGTCCGGCTCGCCCCAAGGCGTGCGCGGCGCTGGCGCCGCTGTCGTCGTCGGGCTTTCTGCCATCATGTCCGAACCGTCGCCGGCCGGACGCTGCAACAGAAACGCTCCGCCGCCAATGATGGCGATAGCCGCACCGACGAGCAGCACGTGTTTATTCATCGTCCCGCGCCGCTTGCTCGGCGAACGCCTCGTGGCGTGCCTCGAGCTCGGGATCGAGGAAGCAGTGGGATTCCTGCAGCGTGTCGTACGACAAGATCTCGCGGCGCATCACGGCGCTCGTCCACGGCGCCGTCAGCATCTTCGGGTCCTCGATGACCGCGCTGTACTCGATGGTTCTGCCGTCCGGCCGCCTCCATCGCTCGACGATGCGCAACTCGTCCGACGTCGTCTGCGGGAAGCCGCCGGCCGGCGGCCGCGCAGTCAGCCACGGCCGACCGTTGAAGTTCGTGACCTCAACGACGAGCGTATCGCCGTCCCAGTGCGCGACCGACGAGCCTTGATACGACGGCGGATGCGCCGTGGCGGCATCGGACTCGTCCTCGTCGACGATCGGAATCACGCGGAAGTTGCCCTGGCCGTCTGCCTTCATCAGTAAGTAGCCGGGCGTCGAGACGAGCTGAATCGTGCCGCCCACCGAGCCGTACGCCGGCGTGCGCGGCCAGCAGTGGAAGCGCGGCGTGTCGATGCCGCGCCAATCGATGAGCCCGGCGGCCGTGCCACCAACTTCGCGATAGTCGTCGACGTCGTCGCGGTACAGCGATTCCAGCGGCACCGGTGGCCGCGTGACGACCGCATCGGGCCAGTAGACGCCCGAGAAGTCGGGTTTGCCGTCCCACGCAGTACGCGGGATCGGATGTGCGTTGGGATCGGGCTCATACGCCGACAATCGGACCCGTGCCTCGGCACGGGACTCGACACCCTCCGGCAGAATCTCGCCGATCCGTGCAGTCCAGTCCGCACCGTCCGCACCTTCCGGCGGCGTATAGGGTTGAATCTGCGCCGCTGCGCTCATCGCGCCGGCCGCGGCGAATACAACGACGACTTGATTGACCACTCTTACCAGCATCCCGATCACCGCTTGTGTTTTCTAATGCTCGACGCAGACGAGTCTGTGCGAGAGTCGAGAGACGCCACGAACCGTAGCAAATTAAACCAGTCACGCGTGGTATTCAATCGGGAAGGCGCTCGCCACCGGCGGTCGAATGCTATATTCGAGGCCACCGGCACCCCGACGCGAGAGGACCATGAAGAATAATTGCCTCTGCCTGCTGACGACTGCAACGCTTGCGGCGAGCTCGCTCGCGCTCGCACATCACAGCGCCGTGATGTTCGACACAACGCGTGAGATCGCCGTCGAGGGGACCGTGACACGCTACGTCTGGCGCAATCCGCACGTTTACATGGCGATCGAGACCGTCGGCCCAGATGGGCAAACCGTCGTGCAACAGGTCGAGGTCGGTGCGCCATCGGTGCTCGCGCCGCTCGGCCTGACGCCCGAGTCGCTGGCGATCGGCGAGCGCGTCACGATCCACGGCAACCCCCACAGAACGGGCGCGAGCCGGATCATGCTCGGTCGCTCCCTGACGCGCGAGGATGGCTCCCGGCTGCCGCTGAATATTGCCGAGCAGAGCCTACTGCAAGCATCGACGGCGCGAGCGACGAGCCTGGCCGGCACGTGGTTCTCACCACTGAGCGGCCTGCGCGGCTTTTCGCGTTCTTCGGGCACGTGGAATTTCACCGACAGAGGCCGTGCCGAGCGGGCGGCGTGGGACATCGCACAAGCCTCGTATGGCGACTGCGTGCCCGTGACCACACCGACGCTGATGGTCTATCCGGTCGCGACGACGATCGAGCTACGCGACGATGCCGTCGTCTTCAACGTCGACTGGATGACGTCGCAACGCATCGTCTACGTCGATGGGCGAGAGCACCCGGACACAATCGAGCCGTCGCTGCACGGCCATTCGGTCGGGCATTGGGAAGGCGAGACGCTCGTCGTCGATACGATCGGTTTTGCAGCGCACAGCGAGGGATTGACGATGGGCGTCCCGGCGGGACCGCGCAAGCACACGGTCGAGCGATTCTCACTGGACCCGGACGGCCGGCACCTGAACTACGAGGTCGTGCTCGAAGATCCCGACTACTTGGCCGAACCGCTGACGTACCGCTCGCAGCTCGACTACCGACCCGATATCGAGCCGACGAACCTCGCGTGCGATCTCGAGACCGCACGCCGCTATCGCACGGAGGAATAAACGCCGACGGCAGCTCAACCGACGCTTGTTAGCGCGGCGTTGAACGTGCCGCTCGGCCGCATCGCGTGGGAAATGAGATTCGGATCCGGGTGATAGTAACCGCCGATGTCGACGGCACGTCCCTGCGCGGCATTGAGCTCGTCGACGATCTGTACCTCGGCCTCCATCAGCTTGTCCGCGAGCGGGCTGAATAGCGCCTTGAGCTCGGCGTCGTCGTCCTGCTCGGCCAGCGCTTGCGCCCAATAAAGCGCGAGATAGTAATGGCTGCCGCGATTGTCGAGCTCGTTGACCTTGCGCGACGGTGACTTGTTGCTCTCGAGGAAGCGCCCGTTCGCTTTGTCGAGCGCTTTGGCGACGACCATCGCTTTCGCATTGCCGGTCTTCGTTGCAAGATCTTCGATCGATACGGCCAGCGCGAGAAACTCGCCGAGCGAATCCCAGCGCAGATGGCCCTCCGCTACGAACTGCTGTACGTGTTTCGGCGCCGAGCCGCCGGCGCCGGTCTCATAGAGACCGCCACCCGCGAGCAACGGCACGATCGACAGCATTTTTGCGCTCGTGCCGAGCTCGAGAATCGGGAACAAGTCGGTCAAGTAGTCTCGAAGCACGTTACCGGTCACTGAGATCGTGTCCTCGCCCGCACGCACGCGCTCAAGCGTCGCACGCATCGCATCGACCGGTGCGAGGATCCGGATATCGAGCCCCGACGTGTCGTGATCCTTGAGGTACTCGTTGACCTTGGCGATTAACTGAGCGTCGTGGCCGCGGTTCGGGTCGAGCCAGAAGAATGCCGCAGCGCCGGTCGCGCGTGCGCGGTTGACGCCGAGCTTGACCCAGTCACGAATCGGTAAGTCCTTGGTCTGGCACATACGCCAGATATCGCCCTGCTCGACGGCATGCTCGAGCAACCCGTTGCCGTCCGCGTCGGTCACGCGCACCGTGCCGTCAACCGGAATCTCGAACGTCTTGTCGTGCGAGCCGTACTCTTCGGCCTTTTGCGCCATTAAACCGACGTTCGCGACGTTGCCCATCGTCGTTACGTCGAACGCGCCGTGGCGTTTGCAGTCCTCGATGACCTCTTGGTAGATACGCGCGTAACAGCGGTCGGGAATCATCGCCTTCATATCGGCGAGCTTGCCGTCCGGACCCCACATCTGCCCCGATGCGCGAATTGCCGCAGGCATCGACGCGTCGATGATGACGTTGCTCGGCACGTGCAGATTCGTGATGCCGCGATCGGAGTCGACCATCGCGAGCGGCGGGCGCACATCGTAGACCGCCTTGACGTCGGCCTCGATCTGCTCGCGCAGCGTATCGGGAAGCCCTGCAATCTTCGCGTCGACGTCGCCAATGCCATTGTCCGGATCGATGCCGAGCCCGGCGAATGTATCGGCATGCTTGTCGAAGACCGAGGCGTAGTAGGCGCTGACGCAATGGCCGAAGATGATCGGATCGGAGACCTTCATCATCGTCGCTTTGACGTGCAGCGACAGCAGCACGCCCTCGGCCTTCGCATTGTCGATCTCGCGGTCGAAAAACGCGCGCAGCTTGTTGCAGCTCATGAC
>JAHEEN010000245.1 GCA_024640685.1 Rhodospirillaceae bacterium | reverse complement strand
GGCTGAAGTTCGCTATCTCTAGATTGAAGTTCGCGAGCGCCCACGATGCGCCGGTCGTTGCATCGTCCCAATTCACGTCGGCGTTCTCGACGACGATCGACTGAACCGACAGCGCGAGCTCCGCTGAGCCTTCGATCTCGACGGCCTCGTCTGCCGCGTCCTCGGCTTCGTCCTCATCGGGTGCCGCCGCCGCACCCAAGTCCTCCCAATTGCCGCGACCCTGAGCATCGCGTGCGAGGTTGAGTGTGAGCCCGGACAACAGCGCTTCGTCGATCTCTAAACGCTGGGCGATCAACAGCGGCAGGATGCCAACCTGCAAGCGCGCGCCGTCGATGCGCGCGAACGGCGCGTCGCCGAATCCAGTCGCGTTGCTGAGCTCTGCTTGGCCGAGCGCGATGCGCAGGCGCGGGAAGAGCTGTAGCTCCAGATCGCCTGCCAACGTCAGCGCCCGACCAGTCGATTCCTCTACAGCGAGCTCGATATCGGATCTATAGTCGTTGGGATCGAAGGTCAGGGCGATCCCGACCAGGACGACGATGAAGAGCCCTACGAGGGCACCGACTACGATACCTAATATTTTCAACAGTTTAGCCATGGACTCACCTCGATAGACAGATTACGGATAGCGTAACAACGAGGAACCGCGCGAACCTATGATACAGGTCCTAAATGAGGGTCAAAGTGCCGCTGGACGGCTTTTCAGCAAAGCCGGCGAGCGGTCTACAGGACGCTGCCAGGCAAGACCTCCAATGTCTCGACCTGCTCTTGCGGCAATGCGAGCGCCGCGATGGCCGTCAATAACGCGCGACACGACAAGAAGATCTCACGGTTCGCGTTCAATAGCGATGAGATATCGTCTTCCTCGAGCCGATTGCGGCGAACGTCGCTATAGATCGTTCGATGAATTTCCTCGTGTCCTCGGTGAGCGAGCTGATTGAGCTCGATGATGTCCTCGAGAGTCATGCGATCCGATTCCGTGCGGCGAACAGCGTAAAGGGCCAAGTAGAACTCGGTCAGCACGTCGCGAAAACGCTGGCCGTACGCCGAGACGGCGGTCAGATCGGAGGCGTCGAACTGCGCGAGATCCCCCTGGACGTCTTTAAGGCTCTTGCTCGCGTGCACGGCCTCGCGGACGGCTTGTTGGCAGCGATCAATGTGACCACTCTGATCGGGCTCAAGCTCGGCAGTCTGCGCATCAATCGTAAACGCGAGGATCTCACCCTCAAGGCGCTTCGTCGTCTGATACTCGTTCGCAAAATTTTTCGTCGCGAGCAGTCGTCGAGTGGGGTCCTCGACCGAGCCGATGGGCAGCCGGCCCTTCGCCACGCGAACAGGTGGATCGACAACGAGCAAATTCTGCTCGATGACTCGCTGCAGCAGATGCCCGGTCTCCAGCTGAATGGCTTCGAGCGCCGGTTCGGAAACGGTCGGCGGCACGGCCCCGATATGACGACTAACGCCCGTCGCGGCATCGACGAAACGGCGGTCGAGGAAGTTGGCGATGAGTCCGATGATCGGCAAGAACAGCACGAGCCCCATGAGATTGAAAAGGCTGTGAAACGCGACGAGGCCAATCAAGTTATCCGTGATGCCGATTAGAGCGACAATCGACAGTAGTGGCACGCGAAGAATGAATGCCAGAATATCCGTCGCCAGGTTGAACAAGAAATGCCCTGCCGCGACGCGTTTCTTTGCAGCCGCTCCACGAATCGCACCTAAAAGCACGGTGCTGGTCGTGCCGAAGTCCGCGCCAATCGCTACGGCCGCCGCGGATGGCAAGTCGATAACCCCGCCGTAGAGCGCGCTCAGCGTCACGGCCATCGTCGCGGAGCTCGACTGCACGATCGCGGAGAATATGGCGCCGAACAACACGAACTGAACGGGCCCGAAGCTCCGTAGCGTTTCCGCATCGATGAGCTGACCGAGGCCGTCGACGGAGCTCTTCATGAACTCGATGCCCATGAGCAAGAGACCGAGGCTGAGCACGAAGCGCGCGGACTGATGCGCGCTCTTCTGATTGCTCAGGGTGTACGTCAAGCCGCCCACAGCGATTAGCGGCAGCGCGAGCGCGTCGAGATCGAGCTTGAAGCCGATCGTCGCGACGATCCAGCCCGTAAAAGTCGTACCGAGATTCGCGCCGAAGATGACGGCAAGCGCGTTGCGCATTTGAATCACGCCAGCACCGACGAGCGCTAGCATCATGAGCCCGACGAGCGAGCTGCTTTGCAGGATGGCCGTCACGAGCGTTCCCGTTGCGACACCTCTTAGTGGGCTATCGGTATTTCGACGCAGAAACTCGCGTAGCGGGCGTCCTGAGGCCAGCTCGAGGGCCTCCTCAATCTGTCGCATCGCGAACAGAAAGAGCCCAAGGCCAGCGAGCGGTTGCCACCAGTCGAGTTGCATCACGAGGTCGATCCGAAGCGGAGCGCGATATACGCTAGCGGACCCGGCTAGTTCACCGGGAGGTTGCTGGAGCGGGTGATGGGAATCGAACCCACGTCATCAGCTTGGGAAGCTGAGGTTCTACCATTGAACTACACCCGCAAATCAGGGAGTTATGGCCTCCGATCAGCCGGGTGAGGCTAATCCTGAGGCTACTCGTAGTCTAAGCGAATCTCCGGGGCGGAGAGAAGAGATCGTGGATTCTAGGTCAATGGATTGGGCCACACGGTTTGGAGCCGCTGCATCGGTAAATACAGACGGAGGAATCGTTTTCCCCGACCGTGACCGGCCCATAGGGGGAGTAGAATCCAAATGGTGAAGTGGCTGGCAATCACGTTCGCGATAATCGGGCTTTGCGCGCTGTTGCTGTTTTTGTGGCGGCTCTCAGATGTACGCGCAGAAGGGAGCATATGGAACAACCTGCTTCAACAAGCAGGACCGGCCGGATCCGCATTCAACTCGTCCGTCATTGAAGCGCTACCGGAACCAGCTCAACGATACTTTCGTTACACCATTGCACCGGGAACGCCTCTCGTTTCCGTCGTTGAGATTGAGATGGAAGGTCGGCTGGGGCTCGGAACGAAGGAGGAGCCTGCGTATCGACCGATGACCGCCCATCAAATTCTGGCGCCTCCGAAAGGACTCCTCTGGAGGGTGCGTACCGGGCCGATCAGCGGATCGGACGCTGCAACGCCCAGTATGTCCTGGACCCGATTCTGGTTGTTTCACCTCATACCGGTCGTCAGGGTGTCCGGAAACCCTGACCATCACCGCTCCGCTTTCGGCAGAGTCGTATCCGAAGGCGCGTTCTGGGTTCCATCGAGCCTTTTGCCGAGCACTAACGTTACCTGGGAATCCGTCGGGGAGAACGCAGCCCGAGCGACCGTTTCATATGGTGATTATTCGCAGTCGATTGACCTAACAATTGAGGCAGACGGCCGCCCAACCCAAGTGATCATTCAGCGGTGGAGCAATGAGAACGCTGACAAGGTGTTTCGAGAACAGCCTTTCGGCGGCTACCTATCGGATTTCCGTGAGATTGGCGGATATCGGTTGCCCATGCGTGTCGAAGGCGGCAACCTGATCGGCACGGATGATTATTTTCCCTTCTACAAGGCAGAAGTTCGGATGATTCGTTTTCCCCAGCTCGACAAATGACTAACGAGAAAGAAGTTGAGGCGAACGTACAGGCTACATCCATAGTCCTTGGAATTTGGGGGTACCGGTTTGGTCTCGCTGCCGCCGCTGCGACCATTGCTTACGACATCGTGCAAATTTTGCAAATTGCCGGCGTCTTGCGATATCCGCTCGACGAGATTCTCATCTACGGAACATCGTTGTGTATCGTCGTTCCGTTCTTGCTCGAAATGCTCGCTTTCCATCACCTGACCCCCGTCAACAGGCAATTCTGGACACATGGCGCGCTCATCTTCACGATCATCTACGCTGTCTTCGTCACAGCAAACTATGTTGTCCAACTGGCGACGGTGATCCCATCAAATTTGAGCGGAGCCTCCGAAGCTATTCGCATACTCGAACAGACTCCCCACTCGCTCTTCTGGAACTTTGACGCGATCGGATACATCTCGATGGGATTGGCCACCCTGATGGCGATCCCCGCAACCAGCAAGGAAGGCTTCCAGCGTTGGGTCAGAATGTCATTTCTCGCCCATACTCTCGTAACTCCACTAATTGCTGTCGTCTACTTCTACCCAACGTATTCTGAAACACTATTGTTCCTCGGCTTTCCATGGGCAATAACGGCACCCCTTTTCATGATATTGCTGGCCCTACAGCTACGACGACAACAAGACAGCGTCCGCGAGTGAAAGGCAAACAGAATAGCGCCCTCTGCAATGTAGATGACGTGCCTTTTCCCATGACACTTCAGGAACGGATCTGCTGAATATGACTATCGACAATCCCGAGAATCCTTGGAGTAAGGCGAAACGGTAGCGCGCCAGCATTTGCCTGATCGACGGTGCCGGACAGCATCAGCTTCATGCTCGGGCAGTGGAACAGCCACGAGCCGGTCGAGCCCGCATGTCCAATCACGGGTGGCGCAGGATA
>JAHEEN010000059.1 GCA_024640685.1 Rhodospirillaceae bacterium | reverse complement strand
AAGTTTGCGCCCTCCTCGTCCACGATTTTCAAAATCGCCGCGTTCGAGTTCGCCTTCATCGCATAGAACACGGCATCGACCGACGACAGTTGTCGCAGCGAGCGCACCGCATCACGTATGCTGTCGCCGTCGTAGACATACGCTGACTCACAGTCTGTAGCGATCTCGAGCAACCGATCACGCTTCTGACGCCACCAGGTTTGAGCGACAGGTAACGCCTCGGCCGCTGACTCGGGTTGCTGCAGTTGCGCCCAGGTCTCGCCGAAGATCGCATCCTCGTCGAACTTGCCGATCAGCAAGCCATGCAGTCGCTCAACGAGACGGTACGCGTCCTCGACGTCGACGACGAACGTCAGATTCAAATCGTTCGCGGCTTGCGTCACGAGGTGCACCTTCTGCTCTTCGAACGCCTCGAGCGCCGGACTGAGCTCGTGCAAAATCGCGCGAATTCTGCGGCCGACCAACGTCACAGCAGCACAATCCTCGATCACGGTCACACGACACAGCCTGCGTAAGTCGTCCGCAAGCCGATCGATCGCCGCTCTATCAGTGACGTTCGCTGCGACATCGATCGACACGGTCACGTTGCTCTCTGATGTCGATATCAGATCGACCGATAAACCATGTGCCCTGAAACAGTCGAAAGCATCCGCAAGAAACCCGACGCGGTGCCACATCTCCATCGATTCCATCGCGATCAAAGTCAGACGGGTGCGGCGTGAGATCGCCTTGATCCGTGGTGTGTCCTCGCCGGTGGCGTCTGAAACGATCGTCCCTTGCCACTGTGGCTGCCCGGTGCATTTCAGGAACATTGGAATGCCGGACCGCCTGAGTGGCGAAATGCTGCGAGGGTGGAGCACTCCGCCGCCCGCCGATGCAATTTCCTGCGCTTCCCTGTAATGCAAGTGGCGCAGCAATCTCGCCGAAGGCACGGCCTGCGGATCGGAGCTGAAAAACCCGGGCACGTCGGTCCAGATCTCCAGCCGCCGCGCCTGCAACTTTGCCGCAAGATAAGCTGCCGATGTATCGGAGCCTCCGCGACCGAGCAACACGGTTTCACCTTGCGCATTTGCAGCGACGAAACCTTGCGTCAAGATAACCACAGAGCCATCGGTGAGCTCGGCTTGCAGCGTTGGATCGGGCTCGAAAGAACACGTTGCCGACAGATAGGCCGCGCGTTCGGTTTGATTGTCGGTGTCGGCAGCCGCGAGCAGCTCCTTTGCATCGCGCCACGCAACGGGTAAGCCCTCTTTATCGAGATATGCAGCGCCCAGCGTGGTCGCCGCCAGCTCGCCCGTCGCCATGATCCGCGCCATGACGCGTGGGCTGATCTCGCCGACTAGACGTACGCCGTCCACGAGCTGCTGCAGTGCCTCGAAGATCGAATCGCAAGCACGCACGTCGACACCTAGATCCGCCGCGAGCGCCTCGTGCCGAGCGCGAATCTCGGTGATCTGCTCGCTACCACCGCTCGCTATCGCCGCATCGGGCAGGCCCTGCAAGGCGTTCGAAACACCAGCCAATGCGGAGTGCACGACGATCGGCACGAGGCCGTCGTTCAGACGTTTCTGAACGAGGTTACGAATCGTCTCCCAGTTCGCGACCGTCGAAACACTCGTCCCACCGAACTTCATTACGACGAACGGTGAGTGCGGATACGCCGTTACGACAGGTATGCTGCCGAATCCATTGTGCTCGATGCTTTCCATTACGACGATTCTCCGCGCCTCCTGCGCATTTCACTTACCCAGATCACTGACCCAGCCTCCACAACGCTGTCGACACCAACAAAAAACCCGCTGGGAAGCTCCGCAGCGGGTTTTTCTTTGACTCCGTTCCTGCCGCGACTCAACGCATAGGCACGGGCAACCCGCCGACGTTTCGCTTGCGCGTCATCGGTTTCGGCATTGCCAACGTTTCCTCGAGTCGAAACATGGCGCGCACGTTACTGCGTGACGCCAAATGCGTCAAGGAATCTAGCCACGCTACCCTGCCGGGTTGTCCGTGACAGCGCCTTGCGATGCGGAGCTGACCAGCCGCGCATACTTCGCAAGCAGGCCACGGTCGACCTTGGCCGGCGGCGCTCGCCAAGCGTTGAGTCTTGCTTTGATCTCCTCAGGATCAATCTCAATGTCGATCGTCTTCGCGGCCGCGTCGATCGTAATCGGATCGCCGTCCTCGACGACGGCGATAGGGCCGCCAACCGCGGCCTCCGGCGTCACGTGCCCGACAACGAATCCGTGGCTTCCCCCCGAGAACCGGCCGTCGGTAATCAGTGCCACCTTGTCGCCCAAACCGCGACCGATAATCGCCCCGGTCGGGCTCAGCATTTCGCGCATGCCCGGGCCGCCTTTCGGGCCCTCGTAGCGAATGACGACGACGTCTCCGGCGACGACGGATCCGTCCAGAATCGCGGTCAGTGCGTCTTCCTCGGATTGATAGACGCGCGCCGATCCGGTGAAGCGGATGCCTTCCTTGCCCGATATCTTCGCAACCGCACCCTCGGGGGCCAAGTTGCCATATAGAACGGCAAGGTGGCTATCGGCTTTGATCGGATTGTCGAGCGGCCTAATGATGTCCTGCCCTTCCGGATACGGCGCAATGTTCGCGAGGTTCTCGGACAGCGTCTGTCCGGTGACCGTCAAGCAGTCGCCATGCAGCAGGCCTGCGTCTAGCAACGTCTTCATCACCGGCTGAATCCCGCCGATACGAATCAGCTCAGACATCATGTAACGACCGCTGGGCCTTAGATCCGCCAAGACCGGAACGCGTGCACCGATCCGCGAGAAGTCGTCTAACGACAGCTCGACACGCGCGTCGTGAGCAACCGCCAGTAGGTGAAGCACCGCATTCGTGGATCCGCCCAGCGCGATCGCAACCGTGATCGCATTCTCGAACGCTTCCTTGCTCAGGATATCGGACGGCCGGATACCCCGGTTCACGAGATTCATGACGGCGCGGCCCGCGCGCTCGCAATCGTGCTGTTTTTCGCTCGAGACGGCTTCCTGCGCGGAGCTGTTCGCAAGACTCAAGCCCAGCGCTTCGATCGCCGAGGCCATGGTATTAGCCGTATACATGCCGGCACACGAGCCGGGGCCCGGTATCGCCGTGCGCTCGACGTCCTTCAGCTCTGCTTCGGAGAGCCTACCGGCCGCGACGCCGCCAACGGCTTCGAATACGGATACGATATCGCGATGCTTCGGACCCGGCTGAATCGTGCCGCCATAGACAAATACCGAAGGCCGATCCAAGCGCGCCATGGCCATGACACAGCCCGGCATGTTCTTGTCGCAGCCACCGATCGTCACGAGACCGTCGAACCCTTCAGCCGCTACAACGGTCTCGATCGAGTCTGCGATGACCTCACGCGACACGAGTGAGTAGCGCATCCCGTCCGTGCCCATGGAGATGCCGTCGGAGACCGTAATCGTATTAAAAATGACGCTCTTGCCGCCGGCCTCATCGCAACCCTTCGCCGCCAAATCGGCCAATGCGTTGATATGCATGTTGCAGGGCGTCACCATGCTCCACGTCGACGCAATGCCGACCTGAGGCTTTGTGAAATCCTCATCGGTGAAGCCGACTGCACGCAGCATCGCCCGGCTCGGCGCCTGCGCCAATCCGTCCACGACGACGCGTGAGTATTGCCGCGGATCCGGCTTATCTCGCTCGCTCAATGTGTATCTCTCCGTACAACGACGGCACGAATTATCGGGGTCGCTCATCGGACTAGCAACCGGCTAGCTCGATAGCTCGGCCTCGATGACCGAGATTAAATCTCCGATTGAGAGCCCGCACCGTTCCCGTCAAAAATCAACGAGGGTATCATTGCGCCATCGACTGCGAGTCCAAGCTTCATGGAATCCTCGAATACCGGGATATTTAGCTTCAGTCACGCCGACAGCTATATCGAGACGCTGTCGGCCGCGAACGAAGAGCTAACGCTGCTCGAGCGTAGCAACCTGCTATTTCTCGACAAGTGCCTTCACAAACACTGGGGGCTCGGGCAGAACGTGTTGCTGAACTGGTGCCCAACGACCGACGGCGTGGCCGTCCTGCATATCCCGCACTACGCAGTCGCGTCGTTTTCCACCGGCGCCGACAATCCTCCGCTAGCCGACCACGAGACGGCCCGACCATCCGAGGACTTCTTTCGATCGCTGATTACGGGCCAACGCAAGTTGACGCCGCGACAGATGGGCAACGTTGCTCGCCTGCTCGGCGTCGAGCCCACACCGATTCCGCTTCGCGAGCAGATCCAGGGATCGCCGACGACAGATCAAATCATCGAGAAGCTGATCAAGCGTTATGGGATCAGCTACGTCGAGAACCGCGCAGTTGCGCTGTTCGACATCGTAGGCTTCAGTTTGCTCGCACCGTTCGAGCAAATGACGCAGTTGAATAGTCTGTCGTACTCGATTAACTCCGCTCACAGCAAGATGATGTCGAAGAGCATCGGCATTGATTTCGGCCGCTCGACCACCGGCGACGGGTTCTATCTGTGGAACCGCAGCCTCGGGCTCGCGTCCGACACGATGCTCTACCACTTGATGCACCTCGTGCTTGCGGACAACGCGATTGCTCGGAGCAAGACGTCGCTCAATACCGTGCCGTTGCTCCGCGCTTGCTTTCACGTCGGCAGTAGCTACGAATTTCACCAGGCCGAAGGTCTGAACCCGACGCTCTACAACTACATTGTCGGCGACGTGACTGTCGAGCTCGCGCGAATGATCGAGCGCGCATTACCCGGGCAAATCATGGTCGGAGAGTTTCCGAGCGATGCATCACCACCGCGAATGGGCCGAATTCCGCCAGACCTCGATTCGATGGCCTTTGTCGAGCATGCGACGCAGTATCTCGACCAGCTCAACGGTCTCGATTTGTCCGGCGAAAAAGTTCAAGCGATCAAATGCTATCTGACGGGCACACGCCTGAAGACCGGTGATTTCAGTATTCGCCGCATAACGATTAGCGACAAACACGGCCGCTCACGAAACGTATTCAATGCGAAGGTGAACATCTATCGCAAGCACGCCGACCCGATCCTTCTCGGTATCGAGGATCGTCTGCTGCAAGCCGACAACTCGCTGTCTGAGAACACGCGGCACTACATCCGCCGTCGTGCCGAAGAAGATGGGGTCGGCGACGAGCCCGGTGGGATAGGCGGGCTTGGTGCTATGCGGACTCGAGGTGATTGATCGGCTTCGGGCTCACGAGCGTATCGTTGCCAGCGTCACCGTAGGCTGCGGCGCCAGCTCCGACGCCGGCTCGACCCTTTCGCCGCCGGGACCGACAAAGCTGATTTGATGATTACCGACGGCGATGATGTCGCCGTCCTGCAGCTCATGCTGAGCGACGCGTCGGCCGTTGACATAGCAGCCGTTCGTGCTGGTTAGATCGATCAGCAACCAGCCGCCGGTCGTCTCCATGAACAAGTTTTGGTAGCGACTCACGTAGGAGCTATCGAGACTGATGTCGCAGCTTTGATCACGACCCAAAACCATCCGTGGCCGATTTAGCTTAATTTCAGCGACGACCTGGCCGCGGCTAGTGACGAGCAGCTGCGCGGCCTGGACAGTCAGCTCGGCTGGGTCCGATTGATGAATCGATTCCGGCGATAATGCATCGTCGATATCGCGCCAAAACGCCGGGTCATAACGGAGATTCAACGATTTTGCAGCGCGCGTTACGAGGGCGCTGTCAACGCCCTCGTGCCCAGGCTCGCCGGCACAAAGGTTCAGAGCCGCATAGCAGACGCGGTTGATATCCGCGACGATCCCGCCCGTGAATGCATGAATATCGCGTATGGACATCTCCGGGAACAGCGCGTCAACGTTTTCGCAACCAACGCTGCGCAAGCAAGTCGCGATGTACTCGGCCGTCTCATCCAGCGTAAAGCCGCGTAAGCGCTCGTGCGCGGACGGCGCCAGCGACGACGCTCCGGTCGCCGGCAACAGCTCTTGGACGAGCTCCTCGCTTCGCGTCAGCAGTACGAATCCGAGCAGTGGCCGCTTCTTGAAACGCAGACTCATCAAATCCCGGAGCTCAGCCAACACAGGCTCTGCCAATCGCTCCAGCGAATCAGCGACGAGCACGACTCGTATCTTCTTGCCAATCTGATGTCGAAGGTAGACTTCGAGAATATTACGCAATTCGGAGTTCGTGCCTTCGATCGTCGGCAAGCCGAGATCGCGAAGCACCTTATTGAGGAACAGCGTGGGCGTCGAAATGCCGGGAGAGATCAGGCTGACGGCGAGCTCAGGCCGATCCCGCAGCTGCCGTTCGACGAACGCCGATTTACCTACGCCGGCGCGGCCGCTGAGAAATAGACAATGCAGCGTGCCATCAACGACTCGTGCAAGCTTGACGAATGCCGACCGGCCTGCCGTCGATTGCAGACGGGGGCGCACCTGACCGGGCGCAAACGGATTGGATTCTAGCTTGTACTCCTCGAGAAACATTCCGCCCGCGCATCCCAACTTTGTTGCTTGTTGTCACCCTGCGCCACACCGGCGGCCGACAACCGGGACGTGACACTGACGAGCAACCCATAGTGCCCCGCGCGTTGGAGAATCGCAATTGAATCCGGGCCCAACAATAAAGTGAAATCTTAAAAACGAACTCTATCTATTTGTTTTTTCAGGTTTTTTTTATGAAGCTTGAATCGCTGACTTTAGGATCGCCCCAGTAGCCGCTGCCCCTTCGTGGCCTGTCGCTGATCGCGCAGAGTACGATGCCAACGCATCGGGGGATTCGTGCGTTGCAATTTGCCAACGCGGTCGTCGCAAAAGATGAGAATGGTCGGGGTGACTGGATTCGAACCAGCGACCTCTTGCGCCCCATGCAAGTGCGCTACCAGGCTGCGCCACACCCCGACCGAAAGAAAATTCTAGCTGAATTGCCGATGCCCGACGAGCCGCGGCTGGTGAGCGATCAGCGACGCAACAACCGCAAGATGTCTTCCAGCTCGGTGCGAATCTGGCGAATGATCTGCTGACTCTGCGTGACGTCGGAGCGGGCCTCGTTGCCGGTAAGGCGTTGTCGCGCACCACCGATCGTGAACCCCTCCTCGTAGAGGAGGCTTCGAATCTGGCGAATTACGAGCACGTCTTGACGTTGATAGTAGCGCCGGTTGCCGCGTCGCTTGACGGGCTTCAGCTGCGGAAACTCTTGCTCCCAATAACGCAGCACGTGAGGTTTGACACCACACAGATCGCTGACTTCACCGATCGTGAAATACCGTTTCCCCGGAATCGGCGGGAGCTCAGCGTTATTTCCGGGTTCCAGCATACGCCTCGACTCGTGCTTTTAGTTTTTGGCCCGGGCGAAAAGTTACCACGCGCCGCGCTGTTATTGGGATTTCCTGGCCTGTTTTCGGGTTCCGACCTGGACGTTGATTTTTATCTCGGAGGTCAAAATTTCCAAAACCTGAGAGTTTTGCTTGCTCGCCCCCAGCCAAGGCTGCTCGTAAATCCTCAAAGAAGGAATCTACGAGCTCTCGGGCTTCACGTTTATTCAAACCGAGCTCGTTGAACAACGACTCGGCAATATCCGCTTTCGTTAGTGCCATGTTGGGAGTTAGTTTCTTATTGTCGCGCCCAGCTCGCTTTGAAGATGCTCAACGACCGTCGCAACCGTTCGATCAGCATCCTCGTCGGTAAGGGTGCGTGATGTATCTTGCAAAATCAACCCTAAGCCTATGCTTTTTCTACTTGAATCAATTCCAGGGCCGCGGTATACGTCAAACACCTTGACGTTCTGTAAAGCTGTCCCAGCCGCGATTGTGACGCACTGCTTTAGTGCATCGGCCGACACATCGATAGGCACGACGACGGCAAGGTCCCGCCTGAGACTCGGAAACTTCGAGTAGCTGCGATACACCGGCAGCCTAGCGTCGAGCAATTTCTCGATCTGCAGACTGAAGACGATCGCAGGTTTTTTCAGCTCGAGCTTTTGGCTAATAACCGGATGAAGCTCACCGATCCAGCCGACCGCCTCACTGCCGAGCATGACTGACGCAGACCGCCCTGGGCGCAGTGCAGGATGCTCTGAAGTAACAAAGCTCAGCGAGCGTCCTCGCGCCGTTACTGCCACGAGACACTCGACGTCCCCTTTGACATCGAAAAAGTCGACCTCGCGCGGATCGCTATCCCAGTGCTCCTCGCTAACTGGACCGACAGCGAGCCCGGCCACGACGCGACGTTCGACAGCGCCATTGGCACCGGGGAGGTACTGTGTGCCGATCTCAAATATTCGCAACGAATCGCGCTGCCGCGATAAGTTCTTACCCGCCGCCTGGGTCAGTCCCGGCCACAACGACCGGCGCAAAACGGCAAGCTCCTGGGACAACGGATTGGCGAGCGTTATGTGCGGCGCAGCTGGGCTAATCAGTTCACCTAACTCCGGATCTATGAAACTGAACGTCACGATCTCGGCATACCCTCGGGCGACCAGTGCATCGGCAAGGTCATCCTCGCTGATCCGCGATTCGGATGAATCGCCGAGTCGGCTCATTGTCAGCTCTGGTACCGCCGGAATGTGGTCGTACCCAACGACCCGGGCGACCTCCTCAATCAGGTCCTCCTCGATCTCGAGGTCGAACCGAAAGCTCGGCGGTGTGACACGCCATGCGTCTCGACCGTCTGCAGCGACGCTCATCCCCAGCGCAACGAGTGCACCCTCGATCGTTTGTGGCGGCAGCGCTTGTCCCAGCAACGATGCGATCCGCTCGGAACGTAGCGAAATCGTCGTTGCCGAAGGCAAGTGACTCGGCTCGAAGACGTCGATCAGCGGTCCGGCGCTGCCGCCGGCAATGTCTATCAGCAATGCTGTCGCACGCTCGATGGCGCGCGCCTGCCCGTCAGGGTCGACGCCGCGCTCGAATCGCATCGACGCGTCGGTTTGCATGCCGAACCGTCGCGCTCGCCCGGCGATGGCTGCCGGCGGGAAGAATGCTGCTTCGAGGAATACGTCTGTCGTGCTTTCGTCAACCGCGGTGCTCGCGCCACCCATGATGCCGGCGAGCCCAATTGGACCGGCGTCGTCGGCAATCACGACCATGTCGTCGGCGATATCGATCGATCGCCCGTCAAGTAGCTCCAGCGACTCGTCAGCACGACCCCAGCGCGCGACGACGCCGCCATCGATCTTACGCAGATCGTATCCATGTAACGGCTGACCGAATTCGAGCATGACGTAGTTCGTCACGTCGACAACCGGGTGTATCGCGCGCAGCCCGACGCGCCGTAGGCGCTCCTTGAGCCATAGCGGAGACGTCGCTCCGCTCGCAACGTTTTTGATGACCCGCCCGGCGAATCGCGCGCAGCCGTCCGGCGCCGCAAGCGTCACGCCGATCGTCTCGTCATGCTCGCTTGGCAGCGGCTCGACGGCTGGCTCATCGAGTTCCCAGGGCCCGTTCGCCGCCGCTTCCCGCGCCACGCCACGAACGCTGAAACAGTCGCCACGATTCGGTGTCAGGTCGATGTCGAGCACGTGGTCGTCGAGAGCCAAATAGTCGCGCAGATCCGTTCCGACCGGCGCATCCTCGGGTAGCTCCAAAATGCCGGATGCGTCGTCACCCAATCCGAGTTCGACGACCGAGCAGAGCATGCCATGGGACTCCGCACCGCGAATTTTTGCGCGCTTGAGTTTTTGCCCACCGGGCAAAATCGCACCAACGGGCGCAAACGCCGATTTCAGGCCCGACTTTGCGTTCGGGGCGCCGCAGACGACCGAGACCGTACCGTCACCGTTGCGGACCTCACAGAGCCTCAGACGATCCGCCTGCGGATGCGACGCTACGCTTACGATCTCGCCGACGACGACCCCGTCGAGCTCACCCGCGACCGCCGACACGCTGTCGACCTCGAGCCCCGCCGTCGTCAACGTCTCGGCCAGCTCCGCCGCATCGAGGGATCCTGCTAGCCACTCGCCCAGCCATTCCGTCGTGATGCGCATCGTCTAGAACTGCTCGAGAAACCGAAGATCGTTATCGAAGAAGAGCCGCAGATCGTCGACGCCATAGCGCAGCATCGCGAGTCGTTCGACACCCATGCCGAACGCGTAGCCTTGAAAGCTTTGTGGATCGATCGATACGTTGCGTAACACGTTCGGGTGCACCATTCCGCAGCCGAGCACTTCGATCCAGCGACCGGCCTCCGAACGCACGTCGACCTCGGCCGAAGGCTCGGTAAACGGAAAGTATGACGGTCGAAAGCGCAGCTCCACCTGCCGCTCGAAGAACTTCGACAAGAACTCGTACAGCAAGCACTTCAAGTTCGCGAAGCTGATGTTTCGGTCGACAGCGAGACCTTCGACCTGCGTGAACATCGGCGTGTGCGTCAGGTCCGAATCGCAGCGATAGACGCGGCCCGGCGCGATCAGTCGAATCGGCGCGCCGCGAGTCTGCATAGCCCGAATCTGCACGGGCGACGTGTGCGTGCGCAACAGCCGCTCCGAGTCGATATAGAACGTGTCGTGCATCGCACGGGCCGGGTGGTCCGCGGGAATATTGAGCGCCGAGAAGTTGTGGTACTCGTCCTCGATCTCAGGACCCGTATCGACCTCGAACCCTGCACGCTCGAGAATTCGCCGCATTCGCCTTAGCGTCTTTGAGACCGGATGGACGCTACCTTTGTGAACGCGTCGCCCGGCCAACGTCACATCGATCGCGTCACGACTGAGCTCAGCAGCAAGCGCAGCTGCTTCGAGATCGGCGCGTCGCGCGGCTATCGCATCGGAGACAGCCCGCTTGGCCTCGTTGATCGCCTTGCCAGCGGCTGGCCGATCGGCTGCCGGTAGCGTGCCCAGGGCCTTGAGCTGCGAGGTCAAGCCTCCCTTTCGTCCGAGCAGCTCGACGCGCAGCGTCTCCAGCCGCTCCAAGCTATCGGCGCTGGCGATCGCATCGAGTGCGTCGGCAGACAGTGTGTCGATCTGGCTCATTGGCTAGATTCGCAGCAACGAGGCGCTCTCGGCGTCGGAACGCGAATCACGGCAGCAGCCCACGGCCGTGCCGGTCAGGCGGCGAGTGCGTCTTTGGCAGCCGCCGCCAATGCGGCAAAGGCCTCGGAATCGTGCACGGCGATGTCCGCGAGCACCTTGCGATCGATCTCGATATCCGCTCGATTCAAGCCATGAATCAGGCGACTGTACGACAGACCTTCGGCGCGTGCGGCAGCGTTGATACGTGCAATCCACAGAGACCGAAACTGGCGTTTGCGCTGCCGTCGATCTCGATACGCGTACTGACCGGCCTTGATGACAGCCTGCTTGGCGACCTTGAACGCCTTACTGCGGGCGCCGTAGTAGCCTTTGGCTTCCTTGAGGATTTTCTTGTGGCGCGCTTTGGCAACGACGCCACGCTTGACTCTAGCCATCTCTCACCCCCCTAGCTATACGGCAGCATCTTGCGAACCGCTTTGACGTCGGCATCGGCAATTTGCTGGGTGAGTCCGAGCTGACGCTTTCGCTTGGAGCTCTTTTTAGTGAGGATGTGACGCAAGTGCGATTGCTTGCGCTTGAAGCCACCCTTTCCCGTCCGTCGAAACCGCTTTGCGGCGCCACGGTTGCTCTTTAACTTGGGCATGTCGCCCCTCCTTGTCGCTGTAGCCTAGACGAGCGACTTAAGCTCGTTAGGCGGCGCGATACGCTCGGCGCTGAGCCGGCCGCATCACACACTTCTTCTTTAGAAATCGCTCCCTCAGGCCGTCGGCCGCTTCTTCGGCGCAATCACCATGACCATCTGGCGACCTTCGAGCTGCGGCATTTGCTCGACCGTTCCGACCTCTTCGAGATCGCTCTGGACTCGCCGCAAGAGCTCGACACCGAGCTCCTGATGCGCCATCTCGCGGCCGCGAAAACGCAACGTCACCTTTGCCTTGTCACCTGCGGTCAGAAAGCGAATGAGATTCCGAAGCTTGATCTGATAGTCACCCTCCTCGGTTCCTGGCCGAAACTTGATCTCCTTGACGTGCGTCTGCTTCTGCTTGCGGCGTGCAGACTGGGCTTTCTTGTTCTGCTCGAATACGAACTTTCCGTAGTCCATGATTCGGCAAACAGGAGGATCCGAGTTTGGTGCAACCTCGACGAGGTCGAGACCCGCGCCTTGTGCTTGCGCCAGTGCATCGTCAATCGACATGACGCCAACTTGCTCGCCGGTTGCGCCGATGACGCGCACCTGCAGCGTTGTGATCTCTTCGTTTCGTCTTATCCGCTTACTCTGAACGATATGTCGCTCCTTTTCGAACCCTTAACTTGGCATGGCAGAGGCGATCGGCAACAAAAAAAGCCCTGAATCTCGGGCCTCAATCGCCTCGCCCCGGCGGTTATGCCTTGGCCGGTGCCACAAGCGTGCGGATTGTAAGCTCGAATTTGAGGCCAGACAAGCACACAGGCGCCTAAAGACCTTTATTTTCAGTCGCTTTGCCATAGACGGGCGTAGCTATTCGGAAGCGCAATTAAAAAACGGCGAGGCTTCGGGCCCCGCCGCGAGTATTGGTAGGCGCGAGTGGGATCGAACCACCGACCCCCACCATGTCAAGGTGGTGCTCTACCACTGAGCTACGCGCCTAAAAGGATCGCAACAATACCGACTGAGCCCCCCTCGACTCAAGACCTGAGCGCAATTTCTTTGCTCGGCTCATCAGGCTCACTCGGCAAGTCGAAGCCCTCGTGACGTAGATCTGCGATCTCGTCACGGACTTTGGCCGCGGCTTCGAACTCTAGCTCCCGAGCCAGTCGATACATCTCCTTCTCGAGAACCGCGATCCGCGCCGCAGCCTGCTCGGGACTCAGCCGAGCCTGGTGCGCAGAGTGCTTGGACCTCGAGCGATGCGCCCGCGGCATCCCTGCCCGCCGCGCCCCCTCCATGATGTCGGGTACGGCTTTGAGGATTGTCGCCGGCTCAATGCCATGTTGCTCGTTGAACGCCATCTGCTTCGTCCGACGTCGAATCGTCTCGGCCATTGCATTTTCGATCGACCGCGTCTTGACGTCGGCGTAGAGTATCGCCTTACCGCGAGCGTTACGCGCAGCGCGGCCGATGGTCTGAATCAGCGACCCCTCCGAACGCAGGAATCCCTCCTTGTCAGCATCGAAAATCGCCACCAGAGAGACCTCGGGCATATCGAGTCCCTCGCGGAGCAGGTTGATTCCGACGAGAACGTCGAACTCGCCCAGACGCAGGTCGCGAATGATCTCAGTGCGCTCCACGGTGTCGATGTCGGAATGCAGATAGCGCACGCGAATGCCATGCTCCTGAAGGTAGTCGGTCAGATCCTCGGCCATACGCTTCGTCAACGTCGTAATCAGCACGCGCTCGCCGAGCTTGACGCAATCGTTGATCTCCGAGAGCACGTCGTCGACCTGGCTCCCCGCAGGCCGTATCTCGACCTCGGGATCCAACAGCCCGGTCGGTCTAACAACTTGCTCGACGATGTCGTCGGAGTGCTCCCGCTCGTACGGTCGCGGCGTTGCCGACACGAAGATCGTCTGCGGTCCGAGCCGCTCGTATTCGTCAAAGCGCAGCGGACGATTGTCGAGCGCCGAGGGCAACCGAAAGCCGTACTCGACGAGCGTCTCTTTCCGCGAGCGGTCGCCACGGTACATCCCGCCGAGCTGTGGGATCGTGACGTGGCTTTCATCGACAAATAACAATGAATCGGCCGGTAAATAATCGAACAGCGTCGGCGGTGGCTCACCCGGCGCCCGACCCGACAGGTACCGGGAATAGTTTTCAATGCCCGTGCAGTAGCCGATCTCGAGAATCATCTCCAGATCGAAACGCGTCCGCTGCGCGAGTCGCTGCTCTTCGACGAGCTTGTTCGCTGCGCGCAGCTCCACCAATCGCTCGTCTAGATCCGCGCGAATCTGGTCAACGGCCGCGAGTAACGTCTCGCGGGGCGTCACATAGTGCGTCTTGGGATAAACGGTTGCGCGCGGCACACGCCGAGTCACCTCACCCGTCAGCGGATCGAAATACGCGAGATTCTCGACCTCCTCGTCAAATAGCTCGATCCGCAGCGCCTCGCGCTCCGATTCGGCGGGAAACACGTCGATGATATCGCCACGGACGCGATACGTGCCCTGACTCAGGTCCACTGGGTTTCGCGTGTACTGGAGCTCCGCCAGCCGACGAAGAATCTCGCGCTGATCGACGCGATCGCCACGGTCCAGATGCAGCACCATGCCGAGATACGCTTTCGGGTCACCCAGTCCGTAGATTGCCGAAACCGTCGCAACAATGATCGTGTCGCGACGCTCCAGCAGGGCCTTGGTCGCCGACAAGCGCATTTGCTCTATGTGGCTGTTGATCGACGCGTCTTTTTCGATGTACGTGTCCGTCGTCGGCACGTAGGCTTCTGGCTGATAGTAATCGTAGTAAGAAACGAAGTACTCCACGGCGTTATTCGGAAAGAACTCGCGCATCTCGCCGTAGAGTTGCGCCGCCAACGTCTTGTTGTGCGCGAGTATCAACGTCGGACGCTGCAAACGATCGATGACATTCGCCATCGTGTAGGTCTTTCCGGACCCGGTCACGCCGAGCAGCGTTTGTTTTGCAAGCCCATTGATGAGTCCGTCCGTTAGCCGTTCGATGGCCACCGGCTGGTCTCCAGCCGGCTCGTACGCGGATTTCAGCTCGAATCGCTTGTCTGTCATTTGAGGATAGTGGGCAATGAGCCGAGAGAAACCTTTACCCCGGCTCGCAGTGGAATCATATACAACTCTCGAATCACGTTGCAGCGGCCACTAGAATAGCGACCAGGCCCTGCTAAATCCGGATTCCGTACCGATGCGTCTCGCTCAACGCGTTCAACGCGCCAAACCTTCGGCTACCGTGTCAATTACCGCGCTCGCCTCGAAAATGCGCGCCGCAGGGCGCGACGTCATAGCGCTCAGCGTCGGTGAGCCGGATTTCCCGACACCGCGCCACATATGCGATGCCGCTACGGCCGCGATCGCGCGCGGCGAGACGAAATACACGGTCGTCGACGGCGCCTCTTCGTTGAAGGAGGCGATAGCGCGCAAGACTGCCAAGGATCTAGATATCGATGTCGCCCTCGGCGAGATACTGGTGTCCTCGGGTGCCAAGCAGTCTTGTTTCAACGCATGTGCCGCGCTGCTGGAAACGGGCGATGAAGTCGTCATTCCTGCACCCTGTTGGGTCTCGTATCCCGACATGGTTCGTTTGATGGACGGTGAGCCGGTCATTGTCCACACGGATGCCGCCAACGGATTCAAGATGACGCCAGCACAGCTCGCAGGCGCGATGACACCGGCAACACGCGCGCTGATCGTCAACAGCCCATGCAATCCTACCGGTGCCGCCTATACCCGCGACGAATGGCGCGGGCTTGCAGACGTGCTGGCAGAGCACCCAAAGGTCGTAGTCATCACCGATGAGATCTACGAGAAGCTGTTTTGGGGCACGGAGCCGTTCTGTGGACTGCTACAGGCTGCGCCGGAGCTGCGATCGAGAACACTCGTCGTCAATGGTCTATCGAAAACCTATGCGATGACCGGCTGGCGCGTCGGCTACGCGATTGGCCCGGTTGCGTTGATCGACGCAATGACGACGATTCAAAGCCAGAGCACAACGAATGCATGCACGATTTCTCAGGCTGCAGCCGTCGCAGCGCTGACGGGAGACCAAACCTGCGTCATTGAAATGCGTGACGCCTTCGAGGAACGGCAACGGCTCGTTGTTGCGAAATTGGACGCAATGCCGGGCGTCACCTGCCCGACTGGCGACGGGACCTTTTATGCGTTTCCGGACGTAAGCTCTGCAATCGCGTCCAGCGAGTTCGACTCGGACGTCGAGCTTTGCGCAGCACTGCTCGAGCAAACCGGTGTCGCCCTCGTGCCGGGCAGCGCGTTCGCCGCGCCCGGGTTCCTGCGGCTATCTTTCGCTGCGAATCTGACGACTTTGCAAGAAGCGCTCGAACGTATCGAGGAGTTCCTCGTGACCGCATGCTCCAAGAGCACTTAACTCACTGAGTTCAAAGACAATATCTGAAGGCCCGCCTTGACTTGTACGGGCGCTTCTTGGACAATCCGCCTGCCACTCGGCGAGGTTCCCCGGTAGCTCAGTTGGTAGAGCAGTCGGCTGTTAACCGACTTGTCGCTGGTTCGAGTCCGGC
>JAHEEN010000058.1 GCA_024640685.1 Rhodospirillaceae bacterium | reverse complement strand
TCGCACATCGTAACGATCGAGGACCCGATCGAGTTTCTGCACAGCAACAAGAAATCGATCATCAATCAGCGCGAGATCGGCCTCGATACGCGGTCATACTCACGGGCGTTGCGAAGCGCGATGCGTGAGGCTCCGGACGTGATACTGATCGGGGAGATACGCGATCAAGAAACGATGCAGGCTGCGATCGATCTAGCGGGCACAGGGCATCTCGCGATTGCGACGTTACATGCGAACAACGCCCCGGAAACGCTCGATCGCATCATCAACATGTATCCGAACGAGCAGCATTCGCAGGTATTCATGGATCTCGGTCAATACATTCGCGCAATCATTTCTCAGCGCCTCGTTCGATGCAAAGAGGGCGAACGCGTTGCTGCCGTCGAACTCATGGTCAATACTGCGCATATCGCCGAGCTCATCCACAAGGGCGACATCGCCGGCGTCAAGGAAGCGTTCAAACAGACCAACGAGCCGGGCATGCAGGATTTCGACAGCGCGCTGCTGCGTCTTTACAGCAGCGGTCAAATCAGCATGGACGAAGCGCTCGCGAACGCCGATTCGCGTGCCGATCTCGAAGCCAAGATCAACTTCGGCTAGTTTGCCTACTGAGGGGTTTTCAAGAGGCTGCTAGGCAGGATAGAGCTCACGCGCATCAAATACCGGCCCATCGACGCAGACGCGCTTCATCGCAATACCGTCAGGCGTATGGATGGGCACGATACAGCCGGCACAGCCGCCAACGCCGCACGCCATGAACTCCTCGACGGCGAGTGCCGCCGGCACATCGAACTCGTGTGCGAGTGCGGCCGTTGCGCGTAACATCGCCTCGGGACCGCAGCTGACAATCTGCACGCGCTCGAGCACGTCGCCCGACTGCTTCGACAGCCAAGCGCGCGCCAGATCCGGGACATGGCCGGGATAGCAGCCTTCGAGCCCGGCATTGCTCGCGAGTGCGGACGGCACATGCCAGCGCTCGAGATCGACGATCGCGTGGCTCGCACTTGGTGGCAGGCCCGTGATCGATTCGTCGCGCACTGTTGTCGGAAATGGAAACGGGACTTCCGAGCCTAGTAGCACCAGGAGCGCGAAGCGCGCGTCGTCCCGCAGCGTCTCGGCGAGGAAGTAGACGGGCGGTATCCCTACGCCGCCGGCGACGGCGAGAATCATTGGCCGTTTGGGATCCGGATCGAAACCATGCCCGATCGGCCCGAGCACGCTGACGATGTCGTCGGCCTCGCGCGTCGCGAGTTGCGCAAGCCCGTGCCCGACGGGCTTGTAGAGAAACTCGACCGAACCGTCGTCGGCATCCGCACGCATAATCGACAGCGGACGACGCATAGGAATCGATGTATCGCAGGTCAGGTGGGCGAAGCTGCCCGGCGTCGCGCGCTGTGCGCAGCGCGGCGCGCGTACGCGCAGAATGAACTGGTTGCCGTCGAAGCGCTGCTGCGACAACACGCAGGCATCCTCGAGCGCAATCGTGCCGCGGTGCGCGCGCGCTTCGGTGTTCATAGACTGTTCCACGTGCCGCCCGCAAGCGCATGCCCGCTCGTCAACACTGCGCGGTCTCGGCGGCGATATGCTCGTGGACGAGTGCGAGTACGGCCATTCGGACCGCAAGCCCGTTCGTGACCTGCTCTTGAATGACCGACTGTGGTCCGTCCGCGATTGAGCCGTCGATCTCGACACCCCGATTCATCGGCCCGGGGTGCATTACAATCGCGTCGTTCTTCGCGTGCGTGAGCGCCCGCGCACTGAGTCCGAAGCGGCGGTAGTATTCTTGTGGATCAGGAATGTCACCGAGCTGGGCAAAACGTTCCTTCTGAATCCGCAGCGCCATGACGACGTCGGCATCGGCGATACCATCGGCAAGGTCCGTGTAGACGCGGGCGTTCGCGATGGTTTGTTCCGGCAGTAATTCCGTCGGGCCGACGAGCCTAAGCTCGCCGACGCCGAGCTTCGTCAATGCTTCGGCGGCCGAGCGCGCGACGCGCGAGTGGCGAATATCGCCGACAATCGCCACGCGAAGCGCCCCGACGTCGCCCTTGTGCCGCTGTATTGTCATGACGTCGAGTAGTCCTTGTGTCGGATGAGAGACTTCCGATTCGCCGGCATTGAGCACGCAGACATGCGGCGCGACGTGCTCGGCGATACGTGCCGGCACGCCCGTACTCGCATCGCGGACGACAAAGACATCGATCTGCATGGCTTGCAGCGTGTAAATCGTATCGAGGACAGTTTCGCCTTTCGCCCGCGATGACATGCTGACGTCTAGATTCAGGACGTCGGCGCTTAGCCGCTTTGCGGCAAGCTCGAATGACGCGCGCGTGCGCGTGCTCGGCTCGAAGAACAAATTTGCAACCGTGCGCCCGCGCAGCGTCGCGTCGTGTGACGGCGGCTGGCCGGTCGGCGTCAGATACGTCGATGCGCGCTCGATGATGCGCTCAATTTCGGCGCGCGGCAGATCGGCGAGCGAGATTAAATGCCGCAGGTGGCCCCGCTCAGACGTTTGCGATACGGTCATTGGGCGCGTAGCCATTGCTCGGCAATCAGGCAAGCAGCCAGGCTGTCGACATCCGTTCTTTTGATTCTTCGCGTCATCAGTCCATCCCGGCGGGCCATATTAAGCTCGGAGCGGGCCGCGCGTGAAGTCAATGTCTCATCGACAGTAGTAACCGGCAGCGAATAGCGTCGAGCCAGAGCCTGCGCAAACTCTTCTGCCGCGGCGCTGATGGCCGCGTTGTCGCCCCCACCCGGTAAGCCGACGAGTAACGCGGCGGGCTGCCACTGCTCGATCAGAGCGTCGATCTCCGGCCACGGCACGTCCGCGCGGTTGCGAATTGCCTTCATTGGCGATGCCGTGCAGGTGCGGCGATTGGCCGTCGCGACGCCGATTCGGCGTGCGCCGTAGTCGAACGCGAGCAGAATCTCGGACGCGGAAACCGTCGGTATTGGCTTACGCATGCCCCGCGTAGTTCGTCAGCTGTGAGATATCGACGCCGAGCAGCCCGGCGGCCGCAGCCCAGCGCTGCTCCATCGGCGTGTCGAAGATAATCGTCGGATCAGCCGGGACGCTGAGCCACGAGTTTGCCGCGAGCTCCGTTTCGAGCTGACCAGCATCCCATCCTGCGTAGCCGAGCGCGATGACGGCCGGCGATGGGCCCTGGCCGCCGGCCATCGACTGCAGGATGTCCCGCGAAATCGTCACTTTGATCTCGGCGTCGGCATCGAGCGTCGACTCGAAGCTCTTCGGCGATTGATGCAGCACGAAGCCGAGGCCTGGTTGCACGGGTCCGCCGCCGAGGACGGGCCGCTCCGCTTGCGCGGGGTCCACGACCTCCAGATCGAGCTGCTCGAAGACCTCGGCAGCCTGCATGTCGAGCGGGCGATTGACGACGAGCCCGAAAGCGCCGTCGGCATCGTGCTTGCACAAATAGGTGACCGTGCCGTCGAAATTCGGATCGTCCAACGACGGCATCGCGATCAGGAAGTGGCGCTGTAGTGAACTCATCGGCTCGGACGGCCTATCGACAATCTCGATAGTGTAGTACTTATTGCTTCGACCGTACTGCGACGTTGTTGGTTCCCGCCGACGGGCGCAGTCTCTAAGGCATCGCGGCGGATTGCACGTCGCCGAAATCCCACTCGTAGGCGAAGCGCAGCACGTCATAGTCGGCGCGAATCTCGTCGGGCAGGGGTTCGAACGGCGCCGCCGCTCGCAGAATCGTCAGCGCAGCTTGGTCGAGGGCCTCGTTGCCCGACGTTTCGCGCACGACGATTCGGGCGAGCCGACCGTCGGGGTCGATCGTGACCTCAAGCGTCGGGTTGTTGTCGAAACCGCGATTCAAGGCTTCGGTCGGGAAGTTGATCGTACCGATCCGCTCGACGCGCTGACGCCAGCCATCGAGGTAGACGGCTAGAACCGATTCGCGCGTATTGGGTCCTACGTACTCACCGTCGCCGGCCGTGTCTGGCATTTGCGCTTGGATGTCGATTTGGGCCGCCAGTGTTTGATCGGCGTCGCGGTGTAACAGGTTCGCGGCGACTTGCCGTTGGTCAGCCGGCTCGTCGGTCGGCTCGGGCAGCGCGTCGATCTGCGTCGCCGACTCGTTGCGAGTCACGAGCCGGTCTGCGCTCGGCTCGGGCTCTCGCGGCGTGCCGTCGGCCGCATCGAGACCCAGCGGTGTCCCTTGCTGTGTGACGATCTGGTCGGCAGCGAGCGTCGTCGTCGGGCGATCGCCAGCGCTTGCGCCCGCGGCTCCGACTTGCGTGCGCTGCGCGAGATAGACGTCGTCGTCAGGAACGCGGCGGTCTGTAGGACTGGGCTGGACCAGCGTGACGCGCAGCGTCGGAATCGTGCCGTCATTGCTCCGTGGCAATACCGTGAACGTGACGCCGAGAATCACAATGCCATGAAACAGGACTGCGACGAACAGCGTCGAGCTCAGTCGGTCGGCGGTGTTCGCCGATGCGCGACCCTCACTGATTTGAGGTGTGTCCGTCATATGCGCCGGTCGTGATGTCTCGATGCAGCGAACGGTTGTCGCGAGGCTCGCAAGTCGTCTACTCCCGCGACGATCCTGCAATGATATCGTGATTGGCTGCCGATAACTGAACCCGTGCCGACATCGCAGCAGTCATCTCGATCGTCCCGTCGGCATCGATGCGCAAGACCTCGCTGATGCCGAGATTCTCAGCGATGCCGCGCCACCGCTCAGGGCCGGCGATAAACAACGCCGTTGCGGCGGCGTCCGCGAGCACCGGATCGTTGGCTAGCACGGTCAATGCCTGCGTATGCGTCGCGGGCCGGCCGGTCTTCGGGTCGAGCAGATGATGCATCCGCTGCCCTTCATGCTCGAAGAATCGCTCGTAGTCGCCGGACGTGAACGCGGCCTCGCGACTACCGAGCTCGATGATGCCGATCATGCTGTCCTCGCGGCTGTGACGTATGCCGACGCGCCACGCGCGTTCGCCGGGCGCGCGGCCGACAGCGAGCAGATCCCCACCGGCATTGACGAGCGCATCGTCGATTCCGTAGCGCTCGAGAATCTCGATGCACCGTTCGATTGCAGCGCCCTTGGCGATTCCGCCAAGGTCAACCTTTAGCGCACCGGATCTTAAGCGAGCTTGCTCGGTATCGAGCTCGAGCGCGGCAAATCCGTCGCCGATCGCCTCGAGAGTCGCATCGATTTCTGCATCCGTCGGTGGTGCTCGAGTCTCGGCGATGCTCGAATCGAACCCCCAAAGCTCGACGAGGGCACCGATTCCGGGATCGAAATAGCCATCGCTTGCATCCGATAGACGTTGTGCGCGCTGCAGCAGTGCACGCACAGCAGGATCGATTGTCGCTGCCCGACCCGCGGCGAATGCTATGTTGAGGTTGGCGAGCGCCCCGGGCGTCCAAGGGTAGTAATCGCGCTCGAACTCGCGGAGCATCTGTTCGATGTCGGCGATCGCGGCGCCCGTTACGTCGTCGTCGGCACTCTGAAACGTCACATCGACCCACGTGCCCATCGCGTAGAGACGTTCGCGCACGATTGTCGATGGCGCATTCGGCGAAGCGCAGCCGATCGCTACGCAACCGCATGACAGCGCAGCCAGCCGCAGTGCGCGCATCGTTGTCACTCGGTCAGTCGTTTCTCCACGGCATTGAGCAGCATACCAGCGATGTCTATGCCGTACTGTCGATCGAGCTCACGAATCCCAGTCGGGCTCGTGACATTGATTTCCGTCAAGTAGTCGCCAATGACGTCGAGACCCGCGAACACCACGCCTCGTTCCCGCAGCGACGGCCCGACTTGGGCGCAGAGCCAGCGGTCGCGCTCCGTAAGATCGCGACCTTCGCCGCGCGCGCCCATGACGAGATTGCCGCGCGGGTCGTCTGGCCCCGGAATGCGTGCGAGCGCATGATCGATCGGTTCGCCGTCGATTAGCAGTATGCGTTTGTCGCCGGCCGTGATTTCCGGTACGTAACGCTGCACCAGCGCATAGCGGCTGCCGTAATCCGTCAGTGTCTCCATGACGACGTTGAGGTTCGGATCGCCCGGTGCGACGACGAAGATCGAGCGACCGCCCATGCCGTCGAGCGGCTTGAGGACGACCGTGCCGTGCTCGGCGACGAATGCCCGGATCGCAGCGAAATCCCGAGTGATGACACTCGGCGGCGTGCAGTGTGAGAACCATGCCGTATAGGCTTTCTCGTTGATGTCGCGGAGGCTCGCCGGCGAGTTGACGACGAGGGTGCCGCGCTCCTCGGCGAGCTGGAGTATGTACGTCGTATAGATGTACTCCATGTCAAACGGCGGATCCTTGCGCATGAAGACCGTGTCGAGCGCTGCGAGCTCGTCTTGCCACGCCTCACCGAGTTCGAACCAGCGCTCTTTATCGTCGGCAACGGTCAGTCGGTGGCCATTGCCGTAGGAAATGCCGTCACGAACGAGTAGGTCACGCTGCTGCAGATAGATCAGCTCCCAGCCGCGCGACTGCGCTGCCAGCAGCATTGCAAGCGTCGAGTCCTTCGCGGGCTGGATCGACTCGATTGGATCCATGACCATTCCTAACTGGCGTCGACGTGCTGTCATCGAATCTTCTCGGACGTGTTATTGGGGCTGAGCTTTGCAGTCCGCGCAAACGGAAGGCGGCTACTATACCGTGGGTCGTACGGGGACGTGTCGGGGCTAGGCGCGAAATGGACTGATCAGTCGGCTCTGGCGGCTGCAGGTGTCTCGTCACCGACTAGGGACACGATCTCACGGCTCACGTCATGGAAGGCGTCGCGCCAATATGTTAAAAGGCGCGTGAGATCAGCGGTGTAAAGGGCGCCGAGCGTCCCGCGCGTGCCTGCCATCTCGCGTTCCGCAGGGGAACGGTCCCCTGAATTAGGAGTAGTTCGTGTCGGGTGAAAGTGCTGCGGTTGCTAGCAAGGGTCTATCGGGTCTGAAGATTCTCGTTATCGACGACAGCAAAACTATCCGCAGGACCGCGGAAACGCTGTTGGCCAAGGAAGGGTGTGAGGTTTACACCGCAATTGACGGTTTCGACGCTCTCGCCAAAATCGCCGACCACCATCCGGACATCATTTTTGTCGACATCATGATGCCGCGGTTGGACGGGTATCAGACCTGTGCGCTGATCAAGCACAATCAGATGTTCAAGCAGACGCCGGTCATCATGTTGTCGAGCAAGGATGGCTTGTTCGATCGCGCGCGAGGTCGCTTAGTGGGCTCAGAGCAGTATTTGACTAAGCCGTTTACGAAGGATGAGTTGCTCGGGGCGATACAGAGCCACACGAGCCGTTAGGATCATAGAGAATCTCGCGATGCCACTCGTGATGATCGTTGACGATTCGCCGACCGAAGTGCACGTAATGAAGACGGCGCTCGAAAACGAAGGCTATCAGACGGTGACCGCCACCGACGGTGCCGAGTGCCTCAAGCTCGCTCAGGAAGCTCGGCCGGACATTATTTTGATGGACGTCGTCATGCCTGGCGTCAACGGTTTCGAGGCGACGCGCAACCTGGCGCGTGACGCCGCGACGAGCAGCATTCCGATCGTCATCATCTCGTCGAAAAGCCAAGAGACCGACAAGATTTGGGGGCTTCGGCAGGGCGCAGTCGACTTCATCGTCAAGCCGATATCCGGACCGGATCTGGTGGCCAAGGTTGGCGACGTCATTGCCGCCGCCGGTGAGCGACGATCGTGAGCCTAGCCGATCTACGTGACCGCCCGTACGAGTTGCTGCTCGCGATGGAGGAACTGGCGCGCGCTGCCGCCGAGCGCCGCGAAGGCCGCACCGCCGAAGGCGGTGGCGAATGGGTCGGCGTCGGCTTTAGCTTGGGATCGGAGAGGTTCGTGACCGATCGCGCTGACGTCCGAGAGGTCATGCCGGTTCCGGACGTCATGGCACGCGTGCCGGGGGCGAAGTCCTGGTTACGCGGAATCGCCAACGTTCGGGGCCAACTTATCACGGTTATCGACATCAAGGCCTACTTGGGCGGTGGCATAATGATGCCGGATCGACGCTCGCGCGTACTCGCGATCGCAAGCCGCGACATTCCGACCGGTCTTCTCGTCGACGAGGTGCTCGGATTCCGGCGATTCAACGTATCGGATTTTCGTCAGGAGGACGTCAAGCCGCTTTTGCGCTGCGAGGCTTATCTCGATGGCAGCTATCGGCGCGGCACGGAGATCTGGCCGAACTTTCGGTTGCCGAAGCTGCTTGCCGACGAGCAGTTCTTGGATGCCGGCGTTCACACGCCGGCCAAGGCCAGCTGATGCATTGGATCGCAATACAGTCCACGGTGCAGGACAGCTAAAAGGTGGATACGACGATCTGGTCGAAAGCACTCGTCGGCCTTGCGGCACTACTGACGATCGTGCTGCTCACTCTCGCGTTTTTCGCCTGGCCGCGGTCCAGCGGTGTCGCTGCAGCCGACCCTGGTCGCTTCGTCGCAACCGTGCAAGCGCTAAGATCGCAGAGCGGTTCGGCGATCGTCGGCGATGTCGATGCGTTCGACCGATTGGCCGAATCTCGCGCCGAGCTCGGCCGCCTTCGTGCCGAGCTGCTTGACGATAGCGCGGGCGCCGGTGCGCAAGCCCTCGTCGACGGCGAAGCTGCCTCGAACCTCGAGCTTGCACTCGACCGCATGCTCGCGGCACGTCCCGACTTGGAGCGCGTCGCGCGCGAACGAATCGAGCTCGCCGCGCTTGCACCCGAGCTGCTCGTCGCGACGGGCAATCTCGCGAGCGCACTGTCGGCCGAGGGGCTCACGGCCAACCAACGCTATCTCGACCGGTTCGAGCTCACGGTGCAGCGCATTCGGCAGACCCTGCAGATGCTCGAGGCCGGCGAGATTGACCCGACGCTCGTCGAGGCGATGCGGGAAAGCGCCGCGTACCTCGGCGATATTTTTGGCGGGCTGTCCGGCGAAGGCTCGACGCTCGACATGGTCGCCGTTGACAGGCCGGCCAGCGAAGCCGAGCTGACCCGCGCTGCCGATGTCTTTGCGGCCGCACGGACACGATTGGGCTCGATCGTCGCAAGCGCTGAGACGATAGGCTCGGCGCGTGAAGCTGCCGACGACATCGACGCCGCGTCGCAGCAGATTTTTGACGCCTATGGTGAGCTCGCATTGCCGCGCGTCACTGCCGAGGCTAGTAGCAGTGGCCTCGTAGCGGGGCTCGCAATTTTTGCGGCTCTGATCGTGCTCGCAATGGCGTACGCCTACGTTCGCGGTCGCGACGACCGAGAAGCCGGAGAGGAAGTCGCGTTACAAAATCAGCGAAATCAGCAGGCCATTCTGCGACTGCTGGATGAGCTGTCGAACTTGGCTGACGGCGATCTGACGGTCCAAGCAACCGTAACCGAGGACATCACCGGCGCGATCGCAGACTCCATTAATTACGCGATAGAGGCGCTGCGCGAGCTCGTGACGACCGTCAAGAACACGTCGTTGCTCGTCGATGCAGCGGCTAAGCAGACCGAAAGCGCATCGCACGATTTGTTGCGCGCCAACGAGACGCAGGTCAAGCAGGCTGCAGCGGCCTCGGACTCCATTGCCCGTGTCGTGATGTCGATCGAGGAGGTTGCGGGCAATGCGGAGCGCTGTGCAGACGTCGCCCGCCACGCTGTCGACGTCGCACACAAGGGCGGCGAAGCCGTGCGCCGGACGATCGACGGAATGAACACGATTCGCGAGCAGATCCAGGATACGTCGAAGCGCATCAAGCGACTCGGTGAGAGCTCGCAGGAGATCGGCGACATCGTCGAGCTGATCGAGGAAATCGCCGAGCAGACGAACATCCTTGCGCTGAACGCGTCGATCGAGGCATCGCGCGCCGGGGAGTCGAGCCGCGGATTCGCCGTCGTCGCCGACGAGGTGCAGAAACTCGCCGAGCGTTCTAGCACAGCCGCGCGCCAGATCGATGTCATTGTTAGCACGATTCAATCGGATACGAACGAAGCGGTCGTTTCGATGGAGCGCAGCACGACGGACGTCGTTGGAGGTGCGCTGCTCGCCGAGAACGCTGGTGCGGCGCTCGTCGAGATCGAGCAAGTCTCGCATCAGATCGCAAGTCTCGTGCAAAACATCTCTACTACGACGAATGCGCAAAATAAGGTCGCGGGCAACATCAACGAGAATATGAGAGTCCTGCGGCAGATCAGCTCGAAAACGACCGAGTCGAGCGCATCGACGTCGAGCGCGATCGGTAATCTCTCGCAGCTAGCCAGCAAGCTCCGTGAGACCGTCAGTGGCTTCACGTTGCCGGCGGGCACCGCCGAGTCACGCGTGCTGACGTCGGCAGAGTCGATAGCGGAGCTTGGAGTCGGCAACGACGCTGATGGAGCACACGTCGTCGAGAGTGCCGAGGACGCCGATCGTCGCCGTCGGTCCGGGTGATCGGACGTTAAGCGCGAATGAACGATCTAGCCACACAATCGCTCGACCTCGTCAGCCACGAGCTTGCCGCGACGATGGATTCGGCTCGCGAGCAGCTCGAGGCCTTCGTCGACGGACAGGCTGGGCCAGAGGGCCTGATGCGCTGTGCGGAGCTGCTGCATCTCGCCGCTGGCGCATTGAAGATCGTCGAGGCCCATGGGGCCGCGCTGCTCGCCGAGGAAATGCAGGAGGCCTGTCATTTCTTGGGCGCCGCCAGAGATCAAGAGATTGTCGATGACGGTTTGGAAACGCTGACTCGCTCGATGGTTCAGCTGCCGGCCTATATCGACAGATTACTCGCGGGCGGCCGCGATGTCGCACTGATCCTGTTGCCGCTGATCAACGACCTGCGGGAGCTGACGAAACGGCCGACATTGTCCGAAGGTACATTGGTCCTATTGAGCTCAGGGTCGCGTGGACGCTTCGTCGTCGCGACGTCGACGGCCGAGGTGCAGGCCGACACGATCGACGAGACCGATAGCGTGAATTTGTCGGGACTGCGGCCGCTGTTTCAGGCGGCGTTGCTCGGCTGGATTCGTGGAGACGCCACCGCGCGTCAGCTCGAGCAACTGATCGACGTCAGCCGCCAGCTCGAGCGTGCCGTCAATACCGAGGCCGGTCGACAGCTCTGGTACGTGTTGACGGCCGTACTCGAGGCCGTTCGCGAAGCAGGTTTGGAGGAAACGGTCGCGTTGAAGCGTCTCGTCGGCCAGGCCGATCGGCAACTGAAACGCCTGATCGATGACGGCGAGCGGTCGTTCGTCGCATCGCCCCCGGTCGAGCTGCTCAACGGCTTGCTCTACTACGTCGGTCACGCGAGCGGCGATAACGAGCGCTTGGCCGAGCTCAGGCGCAGCTACGATCTCGACGAGTTGGTGCCGGCTGCCGAGCAGTTGGCGGAGGCCCGAAGCGAGCTTGCAGGTCCGAATGCCAAGCTCATGGGCACGGTTGCCGACGCAATCCGTGACGACCTGAGTGGCGTCAAGGATGCCCTGGACATCTTCGTGCGAACGGGCATGGAGGATGCTGGGGATTTGGCGCCGCAGCTGGAAATGCTGAAGAAGATTGGCGATACGTTGGGTGTTTTGGGTTTAGCACAGTCGCGCGATGCGATTCGCGAGCAGTCCAAACGCCTTAAGGTCATCGTCGCTGACGGCTCGGTAGCTGAGCCTTCGGCTCTAGACGAGATCGCCGCGACGTTGTTGTCGGTCGAGGACGCGCTCGACAAGGAGCTCGTCGACGCGGTGGCGCCGGTCGCGAAAATTGCGGAGTCGGAGGAGTCCGAAGCTGACGAAAACTATAAGCGCGTCACGAAGACCACGCTCGGTGAGTGCATCGTTAATCTTTCGCACGTCAAGGAGACCATCGTCCACTTGGTCGATGAGCCCGGCGACGTTCGTTTCCTTGACCACATCGAGCCGCAGCTGCAGGGAATCACTGCGGGATTGTTGATGCTCGGTAAGACCCGTGCGGTTGAGGTCGTCGAAGGAATCGGTGCGGTGATCGAAGCGCGGATGGGAGGCGTAGGAGTCGCACTGGACGCGGCTGAGCTCGAACGTCTCGCAGATGCAATTGTCAGTGTCGAATATTATATGGAGACATTGGCTAGCGGTCGTAGCGATCCCGGCTACATGCTCGACAACGCCGAGCGTTGTCTCGAGGCGATCTCGACAGTGACGGCGACCGCGATGACTGACGTGCCGGCGGAGCCAGGCGAAGTTGCCGCCGAGGCACGCGACGATGACGAGACGATCGTCGCGACCGAGCAGCCCGAATCGGTACCCGAGCGCGTTCCTGCCGTAATGCAGATCGGTGAGGAGCCGCCGGATCCAGAGCTCGTCGAGCTCTTCATCGAGGAAGCCAAGGAAGAGCTCGCCCAAATCAATCGGCTGTTGCCACTTTGGCGCGACAACCTCGACCGGCGCGATGAACTCGTGGCCGTGCGCCGCTCGTTCCACACGCTCAAAGGCAGTGGTCGCGTCGTCGGAGCCGAGTTCATCGGCGAGTTCTGCTGGCGCGTCGAGAAGATTCTGAACCGCATCATCAATCGCACGTTGCCGGTAACCGAGCCGATGCTGACGCTGATCACCGATGCTACGGCCGCGCTACCGCAGCTCATCGAGCAACTCGAGTTTGGCACCGAGCCGCGCGCCGATATCCAGCGATTGATGGAAAATGTCGAGTCGATTGCGGCGACCGGATCGGAGGCCGTGCTGGCCAACGAGACAATGCAAATGCACGTGCTCGATGGGCCGGAGCTGCAGCAGCACGAGGTGCCGCCAGAGCCCGATGCGAGCATGGACCCCGTACTCGCGGAGATCTTTGCAAAGGAGAGCCGTGGGCACCTCGAGGTCGTGCGCGAACAGCTTGCGGAGTTCGCAGCGGCCAGTGCGCCTTATCCGATCGATGAAGGTCTGTTTCGGGCGTGTCATACGTTGCTCGGCAGCGCGACCATGGCCGCCTTCGCGCCGCTCGTTGCTGTCGTTGAGCCGCTCGACGCGTACATCGGTGCACAATTTAAGAGCAAGGCGGGCATCAGCGCGGAGGGGCTCACGCAGATTCAACGCGCGCTGACCATCATGCAGGACATGATATCGGCGCTCGAGGCGAACGAACCGTTCGACGCCGATGCAGCCGACCTCATCGCCGCGCTCGAGCGGCTCGCGACGACGGCAGCGCCGGCCGAGCTCGTCGACGCGGTCACGGACATCGACTCGGTGCCGGAGCCATCGGTTCGCGCGCGCGACTTCGATCCGGAGATTGCCGCGATCTTCTCCGAGGAGGCGAGCGAGATCCTCGATAGCGCCGAGCTGGCACTGCAGGACTTCCGCCGTGATGCCGGACGCACCGATCAGCTCGCCGAGCTGCAGCGGCTGTTGCATACGCTCAAGGGCGGTGCCCGCATGGCCGGTCTACCCGTTATGGGCGAGTTGAGTCACTCGCTGGAGGATTTACTGTCGGCGATGGCCGCGGGCAGCTTGACGCCGAGCCCCGACGCCGTTGACGTCGTCCAACAGAGTCTCGACTACCTCCACGAGCTGCGCGACTCGATAGCGTCTGGGCGTGAGGCACCGCCGCCGGCGGCGTTGCTCGCGCGGCTGGCGGCCGTGGCGAGCGGAAGCGAAGACGCTGCAGCGGAGCCGGCCGCGGGCGGCGACTTCGCCGCGCTCGCCGGGGCGTTTGCCGATGATGACGACGTAGCCGACGACGAGCCACCGAGCGCCGACGGTTTCGAGCTCGAGGAAGTTTCGCTCGACGATGTCGAGACGGTCATCGAGGCCGCGCCCGAATTCGGGCAATTCGACGACGACGCAGAGGAGACCGGACTCGACATTGGCGCGAGTCTCGAAGCGCTCGGCACGCTGACTTTTTCTCCAGACGATCTCGAATCGTTCGATCAGCTCGCCGCAGCGGGTACCGGCGGGGACGACGTAGCACTTGCGGTCACCGGGGCCGACGAGCTTGCGGTTTCACCGATGCCGGACGACGAAAGAGGCGACGTTGCGCAGACACCGACCGCCGCAGCCGAGCTCGTTCGAGTCGACGCCGAGTTACTCGATGCATTGCTCAACGGTGTCGGTGAGATCAGTATTTTTCAATCGCGGCTCGCGCAGCAGGCGAGCAATCTCGAGTTCAATCTCGGTGAGCTCGATGAGACCGTCGTGCGGCTGCGCGAGCAGTTGCGGCAGTTCGAGGCCGAGACCGAGGCGCAGATTCTGCACCGCCATCAGGACGATGCGGAAGTCCGGGGCGATTTCGATCCACTGGAGCTCGACCGGTACTCGAAGATTCAGCAGCTGTCGCGTGCGCTCGCTGAGACTGCCAACGACGTTGCAAGCATCAACGATCTATTGCGTGGATTGAGCAACGAGACGACGACGCTGTTGACGCAGCAGGCGCGCGTTGCGACGAGCGTTCAGGATGGACTGATGCAGACGCGCATGGTGCCGTTCGAGCGTTACGTGCCGCGTCTAGCGCGCATCGTGAGGCAGGCGTGCGCGGATACAGGCAAGAGGGCGGAACTCGAGATCTATGGCGCCCATGGTGAGCTCGATCGGCAGGTCATCGAGCAGATGCTCGCACCACTCGAACATTTGCTGCGAAACGCGGCCGTGCACGGTATCGAGGACGCAGCTGAGCGAGGCGCCTGCGGTAAACCGGAGATCGGCCACATCGATCTCAGTCTCAAGCGGGACGGATCGGAGGTCATCATCGAAGTCGCTGACGACGGCAGTGGCCTCGACATCGATGCGATACGCGCGAAAGCGCGCGAGCTCGACTTGCTCGGTGACGACAGAACAACGCTCGCGGACCAGGACATCATAGAGCTGATTCTGCGGCCAGGTTTCACGACTGCAACCGAGGTGACTCAAGCGGCGGGTCGGGGAGTTGGGCTCGACGTCGTCGAAAATCAGGTCAAGAAGCTCGGTGGCTCGCTGCGAATCGAATCCGAGCCTGCCAAAGGCACTCGGTTCGTGCTGCGCTTGCCCTATACGCTCGCCGTTACGCACGCGCTGATCGTCAATGTCGGAGAGGAAACGTTCGCGCTACCGTTGCCGACTGTCGAGGGTATTACGCGCGTTCCGAAAGATCGGCTGTTGGAGCTGCTGACTGAGGACGAGCCCGTGCTCGAGCACAGCGGCATCAACTATCGGCTACAGCATCTCGGTTCGTTCGTCGGCGCGGCGCCGTCGTCGCTACCGGACGACGACAGTTTCGTTTCGCTCGTGCTCGTGCGCGCCGGCGACAATTCCACAGCGTTGCTGACGGATTCACTCGAAGGCAGTCGCGAGGTCGTCGTGAAGACGCTCGGACCGCACTTGACGGGAATCCCCGGCGTCTCCGGCGCGACGATTCTCGGCGACGGCCGCATCATCGTCATACTCGACGTCGGCACGCTGATCCGCACGCACAAAGATGGCGTCGAGGTGCCGCAGCCAGCCGTGCCGGTCGAGACGCCAGAGCAGACGACAGCGCTGGTCGTCGACGACTCGATTACGATGCGGCGCGTAACCCAGCGCCTGCTGGAGCGTCATGGTGCGCGTGTCTTGACGGCACGCGACGGTATGGATGCGATCACCGTGTTGCAGGATCAGATCCCTGACATCATCTTGTTAGACATCGAAATGCCGCGAATGGATGGCTATCAGTTCGCGACGTACGTTCGTAAAAACGCTGACCTTAAGGATGTCCCGATCATCATGATCACGTCGCGTGCTGGCGAAAAACATCGCGCCCGAGCCATCGAGATCGGCGTGAACGACTATCTGAGCAAGCCGTATCAGGAGGATCAGCTCCTCGGTGCGATCGAGAGTCTTTTGGGACGGGTGTTATGACCAAGCCACAAGCGGAGCTGTACAGTCTGCTCGTGCCACTGACCGAGGAGCGACTGTTGGTCCCACGCGCCTGCGTTGCCGAGGTCATTGCATTCGTTGTTCCCGAGAAGGCAGAGTCGGGCGATCCGTTGCCGACGTGGTTTCTCGGCTTCATTACTTGGAACGGTCGCCGCCTGCCGGTGGCATCGTTCGAGGCGATGGCCGGCGCCGATCCGGGGCAACGACCTGGCCGCATGCGCATCGTCGTGTTCAATGCGTTCGGCGATGCGCTCGAGGGCGGCTATTACGGCATCATCACGCAAGGGTTTCCGCAGCTCGTGCGGGTCAACGCGGACGTTCTGACGACGGCCGAGGATCAATCCTGGC
>JAHEEN010000244.1 GCA_024640685.1 Rhodospirillaceae bacterium | reverse complement strand
GCCAACGCCATAACTCGAACGACAAAGGTCGCATCATGATTTACGACAGTATTCTCGAGACGATCGGCAACACTCCGGTCGTCAGACTGCAACGCATCGCGCCGAAGAACGTCACGATCTACGTCAAGATCGAAGCGTTTAATCCGCTCGGTTCAGTCAAAGACCGGCTCGCATTCGCGATCGTCGACGATGCCGAGCGCAAGGGATTGCTGAAGCCCGGTCAAACGATCGTCGAGGCGACATCCGGCAACACCGGCATTGCGCTCGCGATGGTCGCAGCGGCAAAAGGCTACGGCTTTGTCGCGACGATGGTCGAGACGTTTTCGGTCGAGCGCCGCAAGATCATGCGCGCGCTCGGTGCGAAGGTCATCCTGACACCGGCCGCCGAGAAGGGCACGGGCATGGTCAAGCTCGCCGACGAGCTCGCCGAGAAGCACGGCTGGTTCCCGGCGCACCAGTTCGAAAATCCGGCGAACCCTGCGTTCCACCGCCAGACCACCGGCCCCGAAATCCTGAGCGACTTTGCCGGTCGCCAACTCGACTACTGGGTCACCGGCTGGGGCACCGGCGGCACGCTGACCGGTGCCGGCGAGGTCATCAAGCTCGCCCGTCCGGACGTCAAGATCATCGCGACCGAGCCCGCGGGCGCATCGCTTCTCAGCGGTGCGGACTGGAAGCCACACAAGATTCAGGGCTGGACGCCGGACTTCCTGCCCGACGTGCTGCGCCGCGACTTGCATGATGAGCTGGTTCCGGTAAACGATGAGGAAGGCAAGGAGTGCGCGCGGCGCCTCGCGGCCGAAGAAGGCATCTTCGTCGGTATCTCGGCCGGTGCGACGCTCGCCGCGGCATTCAAGGCGGCCGAATCGGCGCCGGACGGCTCCGTCATGCTCGTGATGTTGCCCGATACCGGCGAGCGCTATCTCGGCGCGTACCTGTTCGACGACATTGCCGAGGGCTCCGACGACGAATGGCTCGCGAGCCAGTAGCGGCATGAGCGCAGCTAGCTAGAGCGGCGCTGACATGTGCGGAGACCTAGAAACCGACGAGTCGCTGGCGGAGGAGTTTTATTCGCGCTTTCGCGAGCACGCGCGGCAGTTCTTGGCGAAGCTGACGACGCAAACGCGCCGGGGCGAGGCCTCGCAGCTGTACGCGCATCTCGATGCGCTGCTGCGCCGTGAGCTCGCGGCCGCGGCCAATCCGGACGGCGCGCCCGAAGCGGTCAGCGGTTACGAGCGGCTGCGCATGGAGCCGCTGGTCTATGCGCGGATTGCGGGCTTCATGGCTGCGCACCAGCCACTCGACGAAGATCCGCTAAAGCGTCTAATCGAGGCGTTGATGACGGGCTATTCAGAAGGCGAGGCGATACTGGCCGAGCAGGCACGCGACACGCATCACCCGCACTGAAAATTGGGGGGTCAACGCCGTTCGCCGGGCGGCAGCGACTCGCGATAGCGCGTGTAGCGGGCGTCGCTCTCGTTATAGAACGTGCCCCATGGTCGCGCATCGTTGACGTCCCAATAGAGCGGATCGTCGTGCAGGCGCTCGTTCAAGAAGCCGCGCTCGTCGAGATAGACGTGCTGAGCGGGGCCGTTGGTATCGGTGCACGTGTTGTAGAGCGGCCGGAGCTCCGGTCGCATCTCAGTGCTGAGTACGAGCACGAACTGCTCGGTCACGGGACCGACGAAGACCTCGGGGTCGTAAAGGGTAACCTCGCCTTCGATCGTATCGCCGACGCGTCGATAACGCTCGACGGCCTCGAGCGCATTCGTGAACTCGATGTAGCCGCCGAACCAACCCCGGACTTGGTTCGTATGCACGACCAGCGCATCGCCGTCCCAGAAGCCAATCGACTCGCCGTGCCACTTCGGAAACTCGAAATCGGGGTCCGAGTGTCCGCTGCCATCCGTATAAATACGACGAATGTAGACGTCGCCGTTGTCGGCGCCGAGCGTCCAAACACGCTCGGGGGTGACGATCAGCTCCTCGGCAGCCGTGATGGAGCGTATGAATCCGCCCGGCAGGCAGAACGCTCCCGGCGCCCATGGGCGCCCTTCGGCCGTCGCCTTCAAATGCTGGACGAAGTATTCGCGATAGGTTGGCGTCAGGATGGCCGCGACGTCGCTCGCCGGACTCGGCGTGCCGCGAAACGTGCCGCCGAAGAAGCGTCCTCGCAAACCCCAACGCCCACGCCAATCCGGTATCGTCGCCACCGTATGCTGGGTGCCGCCGTCAGCGGCCGCGAGCCACGCGTCGTAATGCTCGCGGGCGCTCGTATACGGGTAGGGGCTCGCAAGATCCCGCGCGCCGGGCTCGGCCGTGCCCTCGCTACCGAATATGCGCCCGCTGCCGAGCTGTCCCGACGCGCCCTCGACGTAGGTGTCGAGCGCCATGCCGCGAATCTCGTCGACGGTGTTGTTGCGGTAGTAGTCCGGGTCGGTCCAAAGCTCGCGATCGGCGCGAAAGTCCTCGGTCGTGAATATCGTTTGCGCGTCGGCGCTCGCAGCCAACCCCGCCAGCGCGACAAACGCGCAGCGCGACGCCGTTCGCATTGAGGAATGCCGAGCGCGCATGCCGCCGCTCCGGTCAGTCGTAAGTCTTGCCGTCAGCGGCCGTAATCGTGATGTAGTTACCGCCGGGACGGCCGTCCATCAGCGGGTGTATGTTCACGGTCACGACGTCGCCGACATTGAACGTCTTTGGACTGACGCCGCGGCGGATCATGTTCGGAATGTTCGACATCTCGATCCAGTAGTTGACGCTCGCGCCGTCATCGCCCTCGACGTCGATATACAGGAAGGCATGCGGATTGGTGTAAGCGAAGTTCGTGACCTTGCCGGTCAGCGTGACTTCGCGGCTGTGGTCGAACATCGCGTGGGAGTGATGGGCGAGCACGACGCCCGAGACCGCCATTGCGGTGAGACCGAACGCTGCGAGCCATGACATCTTCTGCATATTTCCCCCTTTCCCGGACTCCTTGCCGGGCTCTCGGCGCGCGGGCCATAGCGCCCGCGGGTCGTCGCTGTGAACTACCGAGCGTAGCCGCTTGCGGCATCCCGCGCAATCGGATTACGTCATGTCGACAGGGCGGCCACGAGCAGGCCGTCGAACAACGGAATCCGGAACGCGAGCTCGAAGAGCCCGTAGAGCAAGGCCCACGTGATCGCGGCGCTGCCAAGCGCAATCGTCCAGCGCTCGCGCGCGCCGACTCTCAGATACGCGACGACGAGCAACGGGGCTGCAATCAGAAAGCCGGCGGCGAGTATCCCGGCGAAAAACGCGAGCGTCCACGCGAGCATTGCGCGCTCGGCGCGACGGGCGTCGGCAGCCTCGGGCGCCGCGTCCTCGAGCGCACCCCGAACCTCGCGCCCGAGGCAGATCAGCGCCAGCACCGAACCGGGCAACCCGGCCAACAGCGGCATCAGCCGAGCGGCCGGCGGGAAACCGAATGCGAGCACCGTCATCGATACGACGACCGCGGCCATGACGCCAGCCGTTAAGACGCGGCTGCTCACAAGCGCGGTCCCGACGTTGACGCCGTTAGTCGTCACTATAGGCAACTCCCGTGCGACGCGCGGCCTTGCGATAGTAGACGTAGAAGCTCAACGCGATCAGCACGAGCAGAACGATTGCGCCCGGGCGCAACAGAAATGCCGGGCCCCAGAGCGCGTAGGCCTTGTGGAACGAGTCCTCGACGACGGGCCCCAAGATCAAGCCGATCACGAACGGCGGCCTCGGCCAATCATGCTTCTTCATGAAGTAGCCGAGAATCCCGAGTGCAATCAGCAGCACGAGGTTCTCCCATGCGCGCTGGCTCAAGTACGCGCCGAGAAACGTCAACGTCAGCACGAACGGAATCAGCAGGCTGCCGCGGATGTGACTCAAGCCGCCGAACAACGGCGCGACGACGAAAAACATCGCGACCGCAAGCACGTTGGCGATCATCAGTGTCCAGATCAGCGTCCAAACGATGTCCATGCCCTCGAGCGCAAGCGCAGGCCCCGGCTGAATGCCGAGCATGACGAACGCGCCGAGCAAGATCGCCATGCCTGACGAACCCGGCACACCGAAGAACAGCGTCGGCAGCAGCGAACCGCCTTCCTTCGAGTTGTTCGCAGTCTCGGGCGCGATGACGCCCTCGACGGCACCTTGACCGAAGCGGCTCGGCGTCTTCGACGACTGCACGGCGTGCCCGTAGCAAATCCACGAGGCCGCGTCGCCACCGAGCCCGGGGATCATGCCGATAAACGCACCGATGACCGACGTCCTGACCGTCAGGCCCCAATGGCGAAACACGTCGCCGATGCCCTCGAGCACGCTTTTCAGGCCGTACGTCGCGCGCGTCGTGCCGCGCTTGGCAATCGCGCCGCCGGCGACACCGAGCGCGATCATTTCAGGAATAGCGAACAGCCCCAGCACGGCCGTGATCACATCGATCCCGTCCCATAGAAACAACTGATCGAACGTATAGCGCTGCGTGCCCGTCGTCGGATCGAGATTGACGCTCGCCATCAGCAGGCCGAACAAGCCGACGATCAGGCCCTTGATCAACGAGTC
>JAHEEN010000243.1 GCA_024640685.1 Rhodospirillaceae bacterium | reverse complement strand
GAAGCCGCAGAAGAAGCAGCCCATGGCGGCGGTCATCATTACGCGACCGCCGGCGATTACATCGAACATCACCTGACGAATCTGCAAGTGTGCCGCCAGGACGGCCACTGGGTCTGGAACGAATGCTCGGGCGGCTTCGGCGACTGGACGATCAATGCAGACTCGATGATCTTTTCGTTCCTGCTCGGTTTCCTGTTCATCGGCATTTTCGGCTTCGTTGCGCGGCGCATGACGAGCGGTCAGCCCGGCAAATTCCAGACGGCCATCGAGCTGGTCATCGGCTTCGTCGACAGCTCGGTCAAAGACGTCTTCCACGGTAAGAACAAAGTCATCGCGCCGTTGAGCCTCACGATCTTCATCTGGATCGTGCTCATGAACACGATGGATCTGATTCCGGTCGACTGGTTGCCGTGGGCGACGAGCTACGCCGGCGTCGAGTACCTCAAGGTCGTGCCGACGACCGACGTCAACGTCACTTTCGGTCTGTCGATCTCGGTCTTCCTGCTGACGATCTACTACTCGCTCAAGATCAAGGGGCCGATCGGTTTTCTCAAAGAGCTCACGCTGCATCCGATCGCACCGCCGACCAAGGGTTTCGCGATCATATTCGCGCCGTTGTTCATCGCATTCAATTTTCTGCTCGAAGGCGTTTCGCTGATTGCGCGCCCGATTTCGCACTCCTTGCGATTGTTCGGCAACATGTTCGCCGGCGAGCTCATCTTTATTCTGATCGCACTGCTCGGCTGGTATCAGCTGCCGCTGCACTTCGGTTGGGCCGTGTTCCACATTCTCGTGGTGCTACTACAAGCCTTCGTGTTCATGATGCTGACGATCGTCTATTTGAGCGCAGCGCACGACACGGGGCACTGATCCTCTTTTTTTTCGCAAAGACTATCCTCGACGGGAGACACTGAAGATGGAAACTGTACTTGGCATGACCGCAATCGCGGTGTCGATAATGATCGGTATGGGCGCGGTAGGCGTCGCGATCGGCATGGGACTGCTCGGCGGCAAGTTCCTCGAAAGCTCGGCACGCCAACCGGAGCTCGCACCGATGCTCCGCACGCAATTGTTCCTGGTCGTCGCCTTCGTCGACGTTATCGCGATTATCGGCGTCGGTATCGCGTTGCTCTTCACGTTCGCCAATCCGTTCGTCGCTGCACTCGGCGGCTAGTAAAGGCGATTCGTAGAGCACGAGGAGAATCCGCGTGGATTTCAATGCAACACTGATAGGCCAGTCGATCGCGATGATCGTGTTCGTCTGGTTCTGCATGAAGTTCATCTGGCCCCCGGTCATGCAGGCGATCGAAGCACGTCAGAAGGAAATTGCTGACGGACTCGCTGCTGCTGAACGCGGGCAGAACAGTTTGACCCATGCAAAGTCGCAAGCCGACCAGATCATTGCCGAGGCGCGCGATCAAGCTCGTGGCATCGTCGATCAGGCGAACTCGCGAGCGAACGCGATCGTCGAAGAGGCACGCGCAGAAGGCGTCGCCACACGGCAACGCGAAGTCGCCGCCGGTCAGGCCCAGATCGATCTCGATCAGAGCCGAGCGCGTGACGAGTTGCGCGGCCAGGTCGCTTCGATTGCGATCGCAGGCGCCGAGCGCATTCTCGGCCGCGAGATCGATGCGAGCGCACACCGCGACTTGCTCGATCAACTCGCGAGCGAACTGTAGGCGCAACCGCACATGGCAGATTTCGCAACGGTCGCCAAACCCTACGCACGCGCAATTTTCGACATTGCGTCGGCGTCGGGCGAGTTGGCGCAGTGGTCCGAAGCGTTGTCCGCGGCAGCGGTCGTCGTCGACGACGCTGCGGCGCTCACGTATCTCGGTCGGCCGGAGTTGAGCGCACACGATCGCGCCGAGTTCGTCGCGAGCGTCTGTGCCGAGCTGCCGCGTGCAGCGAAGCTCAACACTGCGGAAGGCCGCAATTTGATCGGGCTGCTCAGCGAGAACGATCGGCTGACCGCGATTGGCGAGATCTCGAAGCAGTTCGACGCGCTCAAGATTGCTGCCGAAAACAGAGTCAAAGTCACTTTGACGTCTGCGACACCCGTCGAGCCAGGCGTCGTGACGAAGCTGACTCAGTCGCTCGAGCGCAAGCTCGGGCGCATCGTTGAATTAACGCTCGAGGTCGACGCGACGCTGCTCGGCGGCGCTGTCATTCGTGCCGAAGACATGGTGATCGACGGTTCCGTGCGTAACCGCTTGCAGCGGCTCACGGATCGCTTGATCGATTAAGAGGGAAAGAAATGTCACTCAAAGCATCGGAAATCAGTGATCTGATCCGAAAACGCATTCAGAACTTCGAGGCCAAATCGGAAGCGCGCGACGTCGGCACGATTACCGCCCTGACCGACGGCATCGTCCGTATTCACGGACTTGCCGACGTGCAGTACGGCGAAATGATCGAGTTCCCCGGCAACAGCTTCGGCCTCGCCCTCAACCTCGAGCAAGACTCCGTCGGAGCCGTCGTGCTCGGCGACTACAAGCACATCTCCGAAGGCGACTCGGTCAAGACGACCGGCCGCATTCTCGAAGTGCCGGTCGGCGAAGCATTGCTCGGCCGCGTCGTCGACTCACTCGGCAATCCGATCGACGGCAAGGGCCCGATCGACACGATGCACAGCTCGCCGATCGAAAAGGTCGCGCCGGGCGTCATCGACCGTCAGTCGGTCACGCAGCCCGTGCAGACGGGCCTCAAGTCCATCGACTCGATGGTGCCGATCGGCCGTGGCCAACGTGAGCTCATCATCGGCGACCGCCAGACCGGTAAGACCGCGGTTGCGATCGACACGATCATCAACCAGAAAGGCACCGGCATTAAGTGTATCTACGTCGCAGTCGGTCAGAAGAACTCGACCGTTGCGAACGTCGTGCGCAAGCTCGAAGAGCACGGCGCCATGGAGCACACGATCATCGTCGCGGCGACCGCGGCAGAGTCCGCGGCCATGCAGTACATCGCGCCGTACAGCGGTTGTGCCATGGGCGAGTACTTCCGCGACATCGGCCAGGACGCGCTCATCATCTATGACGATCTGACGAAGCAGGCCTGGGCCTACCGTCAAGTCTCGTTGTTGCTTCGTCGCCCGCCGGGCCGCGAGGCGTATCCCGGCGACGTGTTCTATCTGCACTCGCGCCTGCTCGAGCGCGCGGCGCGCGTCAACGCCGCCTACGTCGAGCGCGCCACGCACGGTGCAATCAAAGGCCAGACGGGCTCGCTGACGGCACTGCCGATCATCGAGACGCAAGCCGGCGACGTGTCTGCATTCGTGCCGACGAACGTGATCTCGATTACCGACGGCCAGATCTATCTCGAGACGAGCTTGTTCAACGCCGGCATCCGGCCCGCCATCAACGCCGGCCTCTCGGTCTCGCGCGTCGGTGGTGCGGCGCAGTCGAAGATCATCCGCAAGCTCGGCGGCGGCGTCCGCCTCGCGCTCGCCCAGTACCGCGAGCTCGCTGCATTCGCGCAGTTCGCTTCCGACCTCGACAATGCGACGCGCGCCCAGCTCGAGCGCGGCCGCCGCGTGACGGAGCTCATGAAGCAGCCGCAATACACGCCTTTGTCGGTCGCGGAAATGGCGCTGTCGCTATATGGCGCGAACGAAGGCCTGCTCGACGACGTGCCGGCCAACAAGATCGTCGCGTTCGAAGCTGCGCTGCATGCCTATGCACGCGCGAATGCAAAGAGCCTGCTCGACACGATTAACACGAAGGGCGAGTACAGCGACGAGATCGCCGCGGAGATGAAGAAAGTCATCACGGCATTCAAGCAGTCGGGTACGTACTAAATGGCAAGCGGTAAGGAAATCCGCACCAAGATCGCGAGCGTCAAGAATACGCAGAAGATCACGCGCGCCATGCAGATGGTTGCGGCCTCGAAGCTGCGCCGGACGCAGGATCGCATGGAGGCGTCGCGGCCTTACGCGGAGCGCATCCGAACCGTGATCGGCCACTTGTCGGAAGCGAACCCCGACTACCGCCATCCGTATCTCGATAAGCGCGATATCAAGCGCGTCGGCTACATCGTCGTAACGAGCGATCGGGGCCTGTGCGGCTCGCTCAACGTCAACCTGTTTCGACCAGCCGTGGCCGATTTGAAGAAATGGCGCGAGCAGGGCGTTGAAACGGAGCTCTGCATCATCGGCGCCAAAGGCACGGCGTTCTTCCGCCGGCTCAAAGTCGACATCGCCGCCGCAACGACACATCTTGACGAGGCGCCTTCGGTCAGCGAGCTCATCGGTGCAATCCGCACGATGACCGAGGCTTACCGCGAGGGCCGTATCGATCGATTGTTCATCATTCACAACGTCTTCGTGAACACGATGAGTCAGCAACCGGAAATCACGCAGGTGTTGCCAGTCGAGCCGATCGACAAAGAAGCGCTGCAGGAGCACTGGGATTACATCTACGAGCCGGCGGCTGCCGACGTGCTCGAACGCGTGCTCGAGCGTTACATCGAGTCGACGGTCTATCGTGCTGTCGTCGAAAACGTCGCCTGCGAAATGGCGGCCAAGATGGTTGCGATGAAGTCGGCGACGGAAAACGCCGGCAAGTTCATCGAGGAACTTCAGCTGCAATACAAC
>JAHEEN010000242.1 GCA_024640685.1 Rhodospirillaceae bacterium | reverse complement strand
TCGACGCCGGTTCGATGCGGCTAGCCTCCAAACTCATCGACGGCCGGTTTCCGGACTACGAGCGCGTTGTCCCGGACGATCCGACCAATATCGTCAAGGCGAGCCGCGCGGAGCTGCGCGCTGGGTTACAGCGGGCTGCGATCCTGTCGAACGAGAAGTATCGCGGCGTTCGCCTCACTCTAGGGACCAATCGCATTACGATGCAGGCCAATAATCCAGAGCAGGAGGAGGCCGAAGAGGAGCTCGAGGTCGAATACGGCGGCGATGAGATGGAGATCGGCTTCAACGTGAACTACCTGCTCGATGCACTTGGCGCTATCGAAGACGATAACGTTGAATTGGGTCTCAACGATCCGAACTCGAGTTGTTTGATCAAAGCGCCTGGCAAGCAGTCGAGCCGTTTCGTCGTCATGCCGATGCGCCTGTAATCGAGCGCGGCTCGCCGCCTTCCCGTGGCGCTGAAGCGTGTCCGCATCGACCGGGTGCGGTGCATCGACCATGCGGATTTGGACCTGGAGCCCGGTCGAAACTACATCTTTGGTCCAAACGGCGCTGGCAAAACCAGCGTTCTCGAGGCGATTTACTTACTGAGCCGTGGTCGCTCCTTCCGCACGCGGCAGAGCAAACGGCTGATCCAACGTGGCCAGACGTCCCTAGCAGTTCTCGGCGATGCCGTCGTTGACAGCGTGTCACGAAAGCTCGCGTTGCAGCTGAGCCGCACGGGGCTCGAGACGCGGCTCGATGGCACTGCCGGCACCGGCATAGCTGAGTTGGCGCGGGCGCTGCCCGCCCATGTCATAGATCCCAATATTCACGCGCTGATCGAGGGGGAGCCGAGTCGTAGACGCCGATTTCTCGACTGGGGTGTGTTCCACGTGGAACCGTCGTTTCTGGACGCCTGGCGCCGTTTTCGGCGCTGCCTTGGCCAGCGAAACGCCGCGTTGAAATCCGGGGTCGAGATCGAGCCTTGGAGCCGGGCGCTAGCTGAGGCTGGCGAGACGGTGCATGCAGCACGGCAAGCGTATTTCGAGCGATTCGCCGCCGTAGTGAGCGCCATAGGTGGGAGCCTGACCGATGCGCGGCTGACTATTTCTTATCGGCCCGGGTGGTCCAGAGACACGACACTGGCTGAGGCGCTGGCGGCTTCGGAGGATCGCGACCGGGTCGCGCTGACGACGCAGGTTGGCCCACACCGGGCCGACCTAAGCGTGGTGCTCGATGAACAGGCTGTGCGCGAGGCAGCGTCTCGCGGGCAGCAGAAACTCGTCGCCGCGGCGCTGGTTTTGAGCCAGGTTAGCGTCTTTGCAGAGGCGACGGGTCAGGGCGGCGTGTTGCTCGTCGATGATCCGGCGGCCGAGCTGGACACGCAGTCGTTCGAGCGCCTGAGCTTGGCGCTGGACACTGTCCCCGCACAGTTGGTTTTGACGGGCCTGTCGCCAGCTGTCTTGCCGCCGCGACCCGGTGCGGCGGTGTTCCACGTGGAACGAGGATCGGTCCGCGCAATGGTATAATGCGGCGGTTTTGCCAGGGGTCATCCGGCGCATGTCACAAGACGAGTATACCTCCCGAAGTATCAAGGTTTTAAAGGGGCTCGAGGCCGTTCGCAAACGACCCGGCATGTACATCGGCGACACCGATGACGGCTCGGGCTTGCACCATATGGTCTTCGAGGTCGTCGACAATTCAATCGATGAGGCCCTCGCGGGCCATTGCTCGGAAATAGGCGTGACGATTCATGCCGACGAGTCAGTGACGATCTCGGACAATGGTCGCGGTATCCCGGTCGATATTCACCCGGAGGAAGGCCGGTCGGCGGCCGAGGTCATCATGACGGTGCTCCACGCCGGCGGTAAATTCGACGACAACTCCTACAAGGTTTCCGGTGGCTTGCACGGTGTCGGCGTGTCGGTCGTCAATGCGCTGTCCGAGTCGCTCGAGCTGACGATTGAGCGCGAGGGGCAGCAATACCGGCAGATCTACAAAATGGGTGAGCCGGACGCGCCGATTGCTGCAGTCGCTAACACGGCCGCTTCCGGCACGACGATTCGATTCAAGCCGAGTCCGGACGTGTTCTCGAACATCGAGTTCGACTACGACGTGCTGGCCAAACGGCTGCGCGAGCTGTCGTTCTTGAACTCCGGCGTGCGAATCGTGCTATCCGACGAGCGCGACGGTCGTAGCGACTCGTTCGAATACGAGGGCGGTATACGGGCGTTCGTTAAGCATCTTAATCGCAATAAGACGACTATTCATGAATCGATCGTCTATTTTGATCAGACGCGCGGTGATGTTCAGATCGAGCTCGCGATGCAGTGGAGCGACGGCTATCAGGAAAGCACATTCTGCTACACGAACAACATCCCACAGCGCGACGGCGGCACGCACCTCGCAGGCTTTCGCGCGGCGTTGACTCGGACTCTCAATGGCTACATCGAGCGCGAGGGCATCGGACGCAAAGAGAAAATCGCAACCAGCGGTGACGATTCCCGTGAAGGTTTGACGGCGGTCTTGTCAGTTAAGCTCCCGGACCCGAAGTTCTCGTCGCAGACCAAGGACAAGCTCGTGTCCTCGGAAGTTAAAGGCACCGTCGAGTCGTCCGTTGCGGCCCACCTCGATGAGTTCCTGCTAGAGCGACCGGCTGAGGCCAAGGCGATCGTCGGCAAAATCATCGAAGCTGCGCGTGCTCGGGAGGCGGCCCGCAAAGCTCGGGAGATGACGCGCCGCAAGGGTGCGCTCGATGTCGCCGGGCTCCCCGGCAAGCTTGCCGATTGCCAGGAGAAGGATCCAGCGCTATCGGAGCTCTTCATCGTCGAGGGCGATTCCGCCGGCGGCTCTGCGAAACAGGGCCGCGACCGTCGCACGCAAGCGATTCTTCCGCTCAAGGGCAAGATTCTCAACGTCGAGAAGGCGCGCTTCGACAAGATGCTGCAGTCACAGGAGGTCGGCACATTGATCACTGCGCTCGGCTGCGGTATTGGCCGTGCGGATTTCGAGCCCGACAAGTTGCGCTACCATCGAATCATCATCATGACCGATGCCGACGTCGATGGTTCGCATATCAGAACGCTGCTCCTGACGTTCTTCTACCGCCAGATGCCAGAGCTCATTGAGCGGGGCCACATCTATATCGCCCAGCCGCCGCTCTACAAGCTCAAGCGAGGGCGGCAGGAGCACTACGTCAAGGACGATACCGAGCTCAACAGCTTGCTGCTGTCGAACGCCATAGAGAAGGCTGCGCTGCACGTCAGCGCCGGTGCTCCGGCAATCAGCGGCCCGGCACTCGAGCAGCTTGCGCTCAAGTACATGGAGGCGAAGGCGATCATTGCACGCTGGGGCACGCGCTATGACGAGCGTGTGCTGCAAGCGATGATGACGCTGCCGAGGTTGAGCGACGAGGGCTTCGACAGTCGCGAGGACCTCGAGGCCTGGTGTCAGGAGTTGCATGCGCAACTCGGTCGAGTCAACGGTGCCGGCCCTCGCTATGCGGTTGCGCCTACGAACGACGACGGTGGTGCGGCGATTCAAATTAAGCGCGAGCATTACGGCGTCGCGGTCGAACGGACGCTGCCGCGGGCTTTCTTTCGCTCGCCGGAGTATCAGCGCATTGCACAGATAGGCGCGGAGCTCAAAGATCTGCTCGACGAGGGTGCGTATGTCACGCGCGGCGAGACGCGCCGCGACGTCGGCGCGTTCTCCGAGGCCATCGATTGGCTCATGGAGCAGGCGAAGCAGGGACAGACGATTCAGCGCTACAAGGGCCTCGGCGAGATGAACCCCGAGCAGCTTTGGGAGACGACCGTGAATCCGGACACGCGGCGGCTCATGCAGGTCAAGATCGAGGACGCGATGGGTGCCGATGAGATCTTCACGACGCTGATGGGGGATCAGGTCGAGCCGCGCCGAGACTTCATCGAGCAAAACGCATTGGCGGCGTCGAACCTCGACGTCTAACCGCGCCAGTACATCGTACCGGCGCTCGCCGGGCTAGCTTCTAGCCTCGTGCCTCGCGTCGCCGAATTCCGCGAGTTGCGCCTCGATCCAAGCTTCGACCTCGGCGTTGAGCTCGCGCGGCTCCCTTCCGCCGGCAGCAATTCGCGGACCGATTGCAACTCGAATCACGCCGGGCCGCTTCAAGATTCCGCGGCGCGGCCAATAGCGACCGGCATCGTGCGCGACGGCAACGACGTCGCAGTCAGCGGTTGTCGCAAGCAGCGCCCCGCTGATCCCGTAGCGTTTTCTTTCACCGACCGGTACACGCGTACCTTCCGGGAAAATCATGACCCAGTAGCCTTCGGCTAGCCGCCGTTGGCCGGCATCAACGACCTGCTCGACAGCGACCCGACCGCCTTTGCGATTGATCGCGATCGGCTTAAATAGCAGCAAAACCCACCCGAGTATCGGCGCCCACAGCAGCTCGCGCTTCATGACCCAGGTCTGGCGCGGGAAGATGACGAGCTGCGCTATCGTCTCCCACGCTGAGGAGTGCTTGAGCAGCGCGACCCCGTTGCGCCCTTGCAGATGCTCGATGCCGTCAACGGTGTAATCGAGCCCGCACAGCCGCTTGAGCACGGCCAAGACAGACACCGACCACGCACGCGCAACTG
>JAHEEN010000057.1 GCA_024640685.1 Rhodospirillaceae bacterium | reverse complement strand
TCGCGACTACCGAGCACCGAGATGCTACGCAGCTGGAGATTCATACCGAGTGCGCGAACGCGCTCGAGCTGCGTGGGTCCGATGTTGTCCGCGTGCGCGACGGTCCAGCGCAGCTGACGAACCGGCGTGTCGCAGTTGACGGCCTCGATTGCGTCGAGCAGGTTGTCGATCGTTTCTGGCTGCATGGCGTGCGTCTGCACGGGCCAACTCCCGGCCGCAGCGGCCGTCAAGATTTTTCGCGCGACCGCGTTGTCCTCGGCGCTCGGGCTCACCGGATCGAGCACGTTGTCCCAGTGAAACGGGCCGTAGTAGATTTCGCCCACCGATATTCGGTCGAAGCGGTGGTCGCCCTGAAACGGTCGCGCCGAGCCGATCACTGCGATCAGTGACTCGGCCTCGGCCGGGCTCCGCGGGACGCCGGCCGACAGCGTGTGAAATATCCGCAGCGTCAGCTCGCCGGCGCTCGCGAGCTCGGCGATACGCGCGTAACTGTCGGCCTTGATGCCGATGCCGGCGGGATCATAGACGCTCGTAAGCCCAATGCTATTGAGATAGGAAAACGCCGTACGGATCGCCGCGGTCTGACGTGACGCCGGGACAACCGGAAACCGCCGCAGCGCCTGCTCGACCATTGGGAAGCCGCCGTTGAGCCGCCCGGTGACGCGGCCGTCGCCGTCGCGTACGACGTAGACTTCGAGTCCGCTCGGTGCGACGACGCCACCCGTCGGCATCAGCAACGGGATGTTCATTGCATCGAACCAGGCCGTGTTCGCGTAGGCATGGTCGTAGACGGATTGCACGAACGCCGGGCGGTCCGGTGCGACCGCGTCGAGCTCGGCCAGCGTGAAGTCGTCGCGGCTGTCGGCGAACTGACTCTCGGTCCAGCCGCCGAGCGCCATCAGCCACTCGCCGTCGGCGAGCGTCGCGACTTTCTGCTCGAGACGCATTAACGCGTCGCCGCGGGTTGCGACGCCGTCGAGCCGCGCCTCGTTGGGCCAGTACTCCGTCGCGCGTACCACGTGATTGTGATTGTCGATCAGGCCGGGGATGACCGTTCGACCGCCGAGATCGACGATCCTCGTTGCCGGATTCGCCAGTGCCTCAATCTCGTCGCTAGCACCCACGGCGACGATGCGCTCACCGAGAATCGCGACGGCCTCCGCGACCGCGAAGACGTCGTCGACGGTGACGACCTTCCCGCGCGTCAACACGAGATCGGGGGCAGGTTGCGCATGGACCGTGCCGACGCACAGTCCGATCGTCAGCAGGCGAAGCAGTAAACGCATGGCACTGTCCTGGTTATGAGCCGCTGTTGCGGCGGTCGCCAGCATGGATTCCGGCGAGCACCCACGCCCTAGCGCGCCTGAACGGGCTGCGCAATGGCGATGCTATACTCGCGCCCCCTTTTTATCACAGTCGGAGAGACGCTTTGTCGGTCACCCGGACGCTAGCCGAGTTCGTCGTCGGCGCAAAGACCGAGTCGTTGCCGGACTGGGCGATTCACGAGGCGAAGCGCACGCTGCTGAATTTGCTGGCGATTTCGCTGTCGGCGTCGCGCTCCGACGATGCGCGCATCCTCATAGATTGGGCGCGCCGCGACGGCGGCCGGGAACGCGCGTCGATCGTCGGCTCGGACTTGAAGACGCCACCGAGCACGGCTGCGCTGTTGAACGGATATCTGTGTCACCTGCAGGACTATGACGACACTCACTTCCCAACCGTGCTGCATCCGACCGCACCGGTTTGGCCTGCGGTCTTCGCCGCGGCTGAGGAACACGAGTTGAGTGGCTTGGAGACGCTCGCGGCATTCGTGCTCGGCGCCGAGACGGCTTGCCGTGTCGCGATCTCGGTGCATCCGTGGCACTACGATGCCGGCTGGCACATCACCGGTACCGCCGGCGTGTTTGGCGCTGCGGCCGGTGCCGGCCGCGTTGCCGGGCTCGACGTCGATCAACTCGTCGCCGCGCTCGGCGCGGCGGGCACGCGCGCGTCGGGTGTTCGCGAGGTTTTCGGCTCGCACGGCAAGCCGCTGCATGCCGGTCAAGCTGCATCGAGTGGCATTCAGGCGGCAACGTGGGCCAAAGCGGGCTTTACGGCGTCCGACGACATCATCGGCGGGCGACGAGGTTTTTGGGCCGTGCTGTCGGCCGACGGTCATTCCGAGGAGGCCCTGCTCGCGAGGCTCGGTGAGCTATGGGAGCTACGCATGAACGGCCTCAAGCCTTACGCGAACGGCGTCGTGTCCCATCCGCTGCAGGATGCCGTCATCGAGTTGCGTAACGCCCACGAATTGACGGCCGACCAGGTTGCGGCGATCGAGGCGCGTGTACATCCGCTCGTGCCGGAACTCATGGGTCGCGCCGAGCCGCGGGTCGGGCTCGAAGGGAAGTTCTCGTTCCGCCATTGCGCGGCCGCGGCACTCGTCGACGGTGCCGGTCACGATGCGCAGTTCACTGACGAGAAGGTCAAGGACCCGGTGATCGCGGCCGTGCGCGCTCGCGTGTCTGCAACCGTCGATCCAACGGTGCGTGAGGACGAGGTTTACGTGACGATCGTGCTCAAGGACGGCACGCGCCACGACATCCACGTCGAGCACGCGACCGGCTCCCCGGAGAACCCTATGTCGGACGTCGTGCTACGCGCGAAGTACGATGCGCTTGCGCGCGAGGTCTTTGCGGCCGAGCGTGCCGACGCGCTGTGGCATGCGGTCTGGACGCTCGATGCGGCGCCCGACGTCAGTGAGGTTGCCGGATTGATGCAGCTACCACGACGGTAGCAACCAGCTAATCCGCGGCGCCGTAGTTATCGCTCAAGCGCCGTACGATCGCGACCGCATCAGCGGCTCCGAGTCCCTCGGCATTCGCCGCCGCATACGTCTCAAGTGAGGCGGACGTCGCCGGCATCGGCACGCCGAACGCGTTGCCGGTCTCGACGATCGACCGTGCATCCTTTTCCATTGTCGCGATATCGAACGCAACGTAGTCGGAGCCTTCGATGATCAGCGGAATCTTCAGTGGCAAAACCTTGATTGCGGCGCCGCTATCGGCCATCGCATCGAGCATTGTCGCAAGCTCGAGCCCGCCGGCCGCGCCAAGCGCCGTCGCCTCGGCGAGCGATTGCCAGTAGACAGCGAGCGGCAAATTCAGCACGAGCTTCAGCATGTCGCCCTGACCGACGGGGCCCGCGTGCACGATGCGGCGCGTCAACACGTCGAGCACCGGCCGCGCACGCTCGATATCCGCATCGCTGCCGCCGACGAGCGCCATCAACTTTCCTTCCTTTGCCGGCGCGACCGTGCCCGAGACTGGCGCGTCGATGAAGGCGGCTTGCTGCTGCTTGCAGCGCTCCGCTAGCGACCGCGCAGTTTCGGGCCTGAGCGTGCTCATCTCAATAAACAGCTTGCCGGCGACATTACCGCTCAGTAGGCCGTCGCGACCGAGAAAGACTTGCTCCGCTGCGGCGTCGTCACGCAGCATCGAGATGACTATATCCGCCGCTGCAACGACGTTGGCCGGCGTGCTCGCGACGGCCGCACCGGCGTCGGACAGTGGTTGGGCCTTGTCGGCGCTTCTGTTCCAGACAGTCAACGCAAACCCTGCGTCAATGAAACGCGGCGCCATAACGGCCCCCATTTTTCCTAGGCCCAAGAATCCGATTGATTGCATCGTGTATCTCGCAAGTGGTCGTCAGTGCAGGGTCGCCGCCCAAGCACGGCGCGACCTTGCAGGCTACGTCGCGCTGTCAGCCGCGCGCCTAATGTTGGCAGCGATGCGCTCTGACGGCAAACGATCGGTGATGCCGGTGCGGCGAGCCGGACGATGCGCCTTCTGAGGCTTTTGCAACAGCCTGCTAGAATTCGGGGTCCTTTCAGCCTGACAAATAGAGGTGTCGGATGTCAGAGGCGATCTTGAGAAAGCTCGCGGAGCTTCAGACCGTCAAGCGTGGCGACGGTGTCGAGACGACATTGCTCGTTGGCAAGGACGTTTGTGCACGCGCGCCATTCACGTCCGGTATCACACGGTTTCCGGCCGGCAAGAAGGTACCGATGCACCATCACAACTGCGATGAGCAAGTCACGTTGCTCGAAGGCGTCGCCGAGGTCGAGGTCGACGGCGTGCGCACGCCGGTCAAGCAGTACGACACGACCTACATCCCCGCCGAGAAGCCGCATCGCTTCATCAATGTCGGCGAAGGTCCGCTCGTGATTCTCTGGGTGTATGCGACGGACCATGTGACGCGAACATTCTCGGAGACTGGCAAGACCGTCGAGCATCTGTCGTCCGAGGATACGACTCGCCCGCAATGAGCGATATTTCAATCGAGTCGCGCGTGGCGGTTCGATGAGCGCACCGCTGCGAGTGCCGGCCGAGCGGCTCGAGCGATTCACTCGCGAATGTCTCGAGGCCGTCGGGCTGCAGGGCGACGATGCCGCACGCGTTGCGGCGTTGATGGCCGATGCCGACGTCAACGGGTCCGATGGCCACGGCATCTTTCGACTGCCGCAGTACGTCGAGCGGATTCTGAACGGTGGCATCAACGTCACGCCCGACATCAAGCTAATCCGCGAGTCGCCGTCGGCGTGCCTCGTCGACGGCGACAATGCGATGGGCCATCTCGTAATGAGTTACGCGGCGTCGGTTGCGGTCGACAAGGCTCGCACTGCGGGCGTCGCATGGGTCGGAGCGCGCAACAGCAACCACGCCGGTCCGGCGGCGCTGTACGCGAAGATGCCGCTCGCGCACGACATGATCGGCCTCTATATCGCCGTCGGCAACGCGAATCATCTGCCGCCGTGGGGCGGTATCGACATGTTGCTCAGCACAAATCCGATAGCGGTCGCAGTGCCTGCGCAAGAGCATCCGCCGATCGTGCTCGACATGGCGACGACCGTCGCCGCTTACGGCAAGGTCAAGACTGCCGCGCAACGCGGTCAGACGATGCCGGAGGGCTGGATGATCGATCGACAGGGGCAGCCGTTGACCGATCCGACCCGTGCCGACGAGGGGTTCCTGCTGCCGATCGGTGGCGCCAAGGGCTACGGGCTCGCGTTGATCTTCGGTCTGTTGGCCGGCACGTTGAACGGCGCGGCATTCGGCAAGGACGTCATCGACTTCAACGCCGACTCGGTGACGCCGACGAATACTGGACAGCTGATCGTCGCAATCTCGATAGCCGCGTTTGCCGACGTCGCGACGTTCAAGCGCGGCGTCGATGCCGCAATCGACCAAATGCACGGTTCGGAGCGTTTGCCGGGCTTCGACTCGATTCTAGTGCCCGGCGAGCGCAGCCATGCGGTTCGCGCGGAGCGCGAGGCGCTGGGAGTGCCCGTGCATGCGGGATTGCTATCCGCGCTGCAGCGGCTCGGGAGCCAGTTGGGTGTGGCACCGCCGGGCTAAGCGGGGTCGCTCGATAGCGTCACGATTATGGATAATCGATGCATTTAGCTACACTATAGAGAGATATAACGACAAGATTTCAGTTCTAGCCGCGCCCAGCCGGCTGACTGGGCACGCTGCCGGGGCAGGTGCCAGGAACTCACCAACGGGTCGCACAGTCCACCTGACAATGCAGAGCAGACCCTAGGAGCCACCGGTTATGCGGCCGGCAATATTGTTCGTTGCGATCGGCTTGATCGCCGGTATCGCAGTTGCGAGCTGGGTCGGACGTAACCCGCTGCCGGGGATCGACGCCGACGTCGGTCGCGGCGGGGTCGCAGCCGTGACGACCACGTCATCGGACCGAGCGATCGTGGAGCGGCTCGCGGCGCTCGAGCGGCGCCTTGCCGATGAGACCGAGCGTCGTGTCGCGCTCGAGTCGTCGCTCGCGGCGTTGACCGAGCGGCTCGGTCCCGACGGCGTCGCCCCGTTGGCCGATAACGACGCAGCTCCGTTGGATCTCAACGAGATCGATCGGCCCAACCGCGCGCAGTCGTTCGCTGCTTTTCGTGCCCAGATGCGCGAGCAGGCCTCGCCGGACTATCGCCGCGACCAGCTGATCGCGGCCGGTTTCGCACCGGATCAGGCACAGGGGCTAATCGACCGCGAGTCGCAGATACGCCTCGAGATCATGAACGCGAGCTACGAAGCCCGGCGCCAGGGGGAAACGTTCAATCCCCTCGGCGTGCAGCAGGCGCTGCAGATGGAGCTGCGTGCCGAGCTCGGTGACGATGGTTATGCGCGGTACCTCGAGGCGACCAGCCAACCGACGAGCGTCGGCGTCGCCGAGGTGCTCGAGAACTCCGCCGGTCAGCTCGCGGGTCTTCAGGCCGGCGACGAGATCGTCGGTTACAACGGCGAACGCGTATTCAATTTGCTCGATCTGCAGGCATTGACGTTCGCCGGCGAGCCCGGTGAGACTGTCGCCGTCGACGTTATGCGCGACGGCCAACCGATGCAGCTTTATATCTCGCGTGGCCCGTTGGGCATCACAGGCGGCGGCTTCCGTGGGCCTCGCGGCGCCGTGTTCGGCGCCGCGTCCCCGGTCTTCGTTCCGTAGTCAGTCGCTGTTAAAACGTATGGCGATATCGCAGGTACGGCACTCGGCCATCCATGCCGTAAATCTCGCTGTTGAACGGTTGTATCGTATCGTTCGTCGGATCGAGCGGCGGATTCTCATCGGCGATGTTCAGCACGCCGACCATCAGTTGGCCGTTCGGCACTACGTTCCAAGCCCACTGCACGTCGACGGTCGTCATGCCCGAGATGGTGTCTTCGAGTGAGTTCGTATAACCGTCGATGTGCCGCGTGATGAATGACACGTTGTGATCGCCGCGACTCCAGTCGGCAACGAACACGGCACGAAATTCCGGCGAGTCTTGCTTGCCGACAACGTCGCTGGGGTCTGCCAGTGGGCTCGTCTGCTCGATCGCTTCGAGAATCTGCGAATGGATGTAGCGGAAATTCAGCTCGCCGCCGCCGCCGAGCGGCAAGCTGTAATCGAATCGCAGATCCAGCCCGGTATAGTCCTGGACTGCGAGATTCAGCCAAGGCTGTGCGATACCGCAGCCGGTCGTCTGACCCGGCAGGCAGGCGCTGATCGCGCCCGACGCGTCGCGCGTAATGCTGGCGCCCGGCGGCAGCGGCACACCCTCGAACTCGAGGTTGATGAGCTCTTGAGCCGTCGGCAGCGTGATCGCCTCGCTGATTTCGATGTTCCAATAATCGGCCGAGAAATTGAAACGATCGTAGGACCATGCGACGCCGAAATTTAGCGATTCGGAGAGCTCTGGTGCGAGCTCTGCATTGCCGCCCCTGAACACGTCGGGTGCCGTGCCCGGACAGGGTTCGATGTTCTCCTGACGGCAGAACACTGTGTCGGTTGCCGGTTCGAACGAGACCGAGGTTGCACTGTACAAGTTCGTCATGTTCGGCGCGCGGAAACCTTCGCCCCACGACGCACGAAGCAACCAATTCTCGTTGACGCGCCAACGCAGTGCCGTGAACGGCGTGACCTCGGAGCCGGCACTGTCATCGTAGTCGTCGTAGCGTGCTGCGACGCTGAGCTCGATCGAATCGGTCAACGGCAGCAGCGCTTCGCCGAAGACCGCGTAATTCGAGCGCGCCCCGGCCGAGGAGCTACCGGCGCTGCCGATGACATCCTGTGCTTCGCGTGCGGGATCGTAGAGATCGCGAAAATCGAGATCGAAATACTCGAAGCCGGCCGCCCACGCGATCGGACCGGCCGGTAGCTCGCCGGCGTCGAAACTCAAGCTTGCGCCTAGACGCGTGTAGTCGGTTTCGATATCGCGGCTGGTCGAGTGCCGAAATCCGGCGTAGGCAGCGTCGTTTGACGGATTCAGCGGATCGATCGGGTTGTATGCACCGCTGGCGACAGCGGCTTCGACCGCGCTAGTCCGAGCGAAGTTGAAGCCGCGCGATTTGCCGGTGTACGTTGTCTTCCCGACCCACGCATTCCAGTCGAACATACCGAGCGAGCCTTCGAGCGTCAGTTGGTTGTCGAACAGCGTGTTCGTGTCGAAGGTGTCGCGAGGTCCCAAGCCAACGAAGCGGTGCAGCAATGCAGCGTCGATGTTCGGGTCGCCATTGCAGTTCGGTGTGTTGATGCCGGTCAGGTCTTGCAGCGACGGATCTAGGTTCGGAATTTGGTCGAGATCGATACAGAAAAACCCGATCGCCGATGCAAAGCGCCCGAAGGCCTCGACCTGGCTGAAGACACCCGTGTAGATCGCTGTGACGTCCGGCGTGATCTCGTATTCGGCGTTGACCATGACGCTGTCACGGCTGAGGTCCTGGGTCGTGCCCTCGACGGCCGCGAACGCATACGCGCAGGATGCATCCGGCCCATTCTGATAGGTGCCTGCGAACAACTGCTGGCCCGTGTCGGGGTCTACGACGCTTTCACACGGCACGACCGCGCGATCGGGTCCGCCGACACCGCCGTTGCTGAAGAAGTCCGCGATTGTGTTGCCGCCTTGGTTGATACCTTCGGTCGTGCCGAGATTGACGCCGTCACCGAAATCGGGCGCTGAGTACGGCCGGTCGCGGCTGAAAATCATGTCCTTCTTGAACGTCTCGGCGGCAACGATGAAGCTGCCGCGCGCCGTGGTGCTGCCGAATGTAATCGATGTGCCCTGCGTATCGGCGCCTTCCTGGCTCGGGCGCCCTAGGCCCGTCATGATCGAGACGCCCTCGAAGTCGTCGCGCAAAATCACGTTGATGACCCCACCGATGGCATCGGAGCCGTAGATCGCAGACGCGCTGTCGGTCAGGATCTCGATGCGCTCCACGGCCTCGAGCGGCAGCGTATTGAGATCGATGCCTTGATCGGCCGTGACCGGCGAGTTGGGAAGGCGCCGGCCGTTGAGCAACACCAGCGTGCGCGCGGCGCCGAGACCTTTGAGCCCGATGAGCGACTGGCCGCCGAACGAGTTGCCGGATGTCTCGCGATACTCGCCGAAGCTGTTGTAGGTTGTGTTCCGCAACACGTCAGCAACGGTCGGTTGGCCGCTGCGCTCGATGTCGTCACGTGTGATCACGGTTAGCGGTCTGGCGGCCTCGACGTCGAGGCGGCCAATGCGTGTGCCGGTCGTAACGATGCGGCCAAGCTGCGCCGGATCCTCCTGCGCGAAGGCAGCCGGTGATGCGGACAGCGTTGCGGCGACGCCGACGCTCATTGCGGCTCGGACTGCGTTGCGGAGTAGGGTGTTGCTCATTGCCGATTTCTCCCGAGAAGCCAGATCGAGGCGGACGAATGATCGGTGCGTAGCCCCGGAAGCGGAAGGAAGGGGTTCCCAGAAAACAAAAGACCCGGCGTCGAGCGCGTTCGCGCCGTTCCCCGAGTCTTCTTGTGGCCGCGCCAGCTAGCATCGTGGCGCTCCACCGTCACTCATCTGTTGGTGTTTAGGAACAGATCCCTGTGCCCGTACGAGGCAATTGCTACCTCTAACGTGGAATAAACAGATAAATTAATAAATATCATCTACTTAAGGTTGCCTGGCCGATGTATTGTCAATGCAATCACTCACTAGACAGTTATGTATCGAGGACATATACAAGCATTAAGTCGTATATTATGCGCAAACAAGATAAGGGCCGAGCCCACTTGTGGTAGATAACCAACGTTTGATCGGAGGCTCGCGAGCGCCGGTGTTTGCACGCCGACCACAGCCGTTCGGCGCAAAACGTCGCGTCCGCGGTCTCGCCCAGCGTGGGCGCGTGTAGCGAGGGTTCTCACACCTCGTTAGAATCACTCGCTTTTTCCGCAAACAAGCGAGCATGGCGTGAATCTGCAGGACAAGTTCCTCAAGCTCCGAGAGCATCTCGATACACTCGTCGTCGGGCAGCGCGCGTTGCTCGAGCGCATGCTCGTCGCATTGTTGTGCGACGGTCATCTACTCGTCGAGGGTGCGCCGGGTCTTGCGAAGACGCGCGCGATCAAGGTGTTGAGCCACAGTGTCGAGGGAGACTTCCACCGCCTGCAGTTCACACCCGATCTGTTACCTGCGGATCTGACGGGTACGGAAATCTATCGCCCGCAGGACGGCACGTTCGTTTTTCGTAAGGGCCCTCTGTTTCACAATCTGATACTTGCCGACGAGGTCAATCGCGCGCCCGCCAAGGTGCAGTCGGCGTTGCTAGAGGCGATGGGCGAGCGCCAAATCACGGTGGGCTCGGTGACGTACCCACTGCCGAAGCTGTTCATGGTCATGGCGACACAGAACCCGATCGAGCAGGAAGGCACGTATCCGTTGCCCGAGGCGCAACTCGACCGCTTCCTGCTGCACGTGCTCGTTGGTTATCCGGATGCCGAAGGCGAGCGCGCGATCCTAGATCTGAACCGCAGCGAGGCGCAGCAAGCAGCTGGCGATGCCGACCTATTCTCACCGCGAGATGTGCTGGGTCAAAACGACGTCATGGCTGCCCGCCAGGAGGTGCTGGCCCTGCACTTGGCCGAGCCGCTACAGGACTACATCGTGCAGCTCGTGTTGGCGACGCGGAAGCCTGAGCGTTACGGCGACGAGCTCGCGGGCCTTCTGCAGTATGGCGCGAGCCCGAGAGCGACGCTTGCGCTCGATCGCTGCGCCCGCGCGAACGCATGGTTGTCCGGACGCGATTACGTGACTCCGGTCGATATTCAGTCGATGGCTCACGACGTACTCCGACACCGTATCCTGCTGAGCTTCGAGGCCGAGGCCGCCGGCAGGACGGCCGACGAGATCGTCGATACGTTGCTCGAACGCATCGGCGTGCCGTGAGTGAGCGATGCTGAGCGACCAGGCAACGACGCGCTCACCGGCACGAATCGAGCTGGCCGAGCTCATTAATCTCAAGCCTGCCGGCGAATCGATCAATCTCGCAGCTTTCCGCGCTCACGCAACGTCGGCCGGCGGTCACCTTTCGCCATTCAAGGGTCGTGGTGTCGAGTTCGACGAATCGCGTCCATACGAGGAAGGCGACGACTTGCGGATGATCGATTGGCGCGTCACGGCGCGAACCGGCAAGCCGTATACAAAGGTTTTTCGCGAGGAACGCGACCGGCCCGTCATCGTCTGGATTGATATGCGCCGGCCGATGCTGTTCGCGACCCGGGGGGCGTTCAAAGCCGTTCGCGCGTGCCAAGCCGCGGCGTTGATCGCCTGGAGCACGATTGGCAACGGCGATCGGCTCGGCGGCCTCGTGTTCAATGAATCCGGCCACGTCGAGTTTCGTCCGCGACTCGGGCGCGCAGCCGCGCTGCGGCTCTTGCAGTCGCTAGCCGTGCCGGAGCGCTGGGAGCGGGAGGCTGCACGTAACGGCAATGACGCCGAGACCGCGTTGCTCAGGCTATCGCGGGTCGTGCGTCCGGGCAGTTTGGTCTTCATGCTCAGCGATTTCCGCGACCTGGGGACGAACGCCGAGCGTCATATGCGCCACTGCGCGCGGCACAGCGATCTATTCATGCTGAATTTTTACGACCCGATCGAGCGTGAGCTGCCGCCGCCCGGCCGCTACCGAGTGACGTCGGGTCGGCGCACGTTCGCGATCGAAACCGACTCGGCTCGGGCCCGCGAGCAATATCGGGCGCATTTCGTCGAGCGCCACAAGCGCTTGACCGAACTCGCGCGGGCGCCGAGCATCCATTATCTTGAGTGCGCAACGACTGACAACCCACGGACCGTGCTCGCGCAGCGATTCAAAAGCCGATGAACCCGTCGTTCGATCCAAGCCAGCTGCCGTTACGCGATATTCACCTGCCCGGTGAGATCGCATGGTGGCCACTGGCGTTTGGCTGGTGGATGCTCATAGGCCTGTTGCTTGCGCTCCTCGTCGTCGCGGGCATCAGGTATTGGCGGGGTCGTCGCCACCGCTCTGCACGGCAATCGTTGAACGCGTTGATGGCTGAGCTCAGCGCCGGCGCCGAGCCTGCCGGCTGCGCGCAACGGGCGTCGATCGTGCTGCGACGGTTTGCGATGACCGTTGCGGCCGACGCGCCGAACGTCGCTGGACTGACCGGTGGCCGCTGGGCCGACTACCTTTCCGAGCGCGGTGGCGAAAGCCACTTCACGGCTGGCGACGGTGCGGATCTACTCGAGTTGCCGTACGCAGCGCCCGAGCGTGTGTCGGCCGAGCGGGCGATGGCATTGTGCCGAGCCTGCCGGGCGTGGGTCGACGTGCAGCCGGTGAGAGCCTAAGCGATGTGGCAGCTCGCCTGGCCCTGGATGCTGTTGATCCTACCCGCGCCGTGGCTCGTGCGGCGCTTCGTGCCGCCCGAGCCGATCGATAAGGATGCCGCCCTGCGAGTCCCGCTGGCCGGCGAGTTCGCGGACGTTTCCGGCCCCGGCCGAATTGGCGCAGGCACGCCATGGCGTTTGCTGATGCTGATGCTGATCTGGGCGCTTGTCGTACTCGCCGCGTCACGGCCACAGTTCGTCGGCGAGGCCGAGTCGTTGCCGATGTCCGGCCGCGACTTGCTGATGGCCGTCGACTTGTCGGGCTCTATGGAGGAACGTGATTTCGAGCTCAATGGTGAATGGGTCGACCGGTTGACGGCGACGAAAACCGTTGCTCGGGAGTTCATCGATCGGCGTGTCGGCGACCGGATTGGTTTGATCTTATTCGGACGTGAGACGTACTTGCAGACGCCGTTGACGTTCGATCGCCCGACTGTGCAGACGCTGCTCGACGAAGCCGTGATTGGGCTGGCGGGGACGGAGACTGCGATCGGCGATGCGATCGGCCTCGCGATCAAGACGCTGACCGACGCTGGCGTCGATGAGAGTCGCCGCGTGCTGATCCTGCTGACCGACGGTGCGAATACGGCCGGTGCCGTGGAGCCGCTCAAAGCAGCGGACCTTGCCCGGCAACGCGGTATGGTGATTTACACGATCGGCATTGGCGCCGATGCGTTGCTCGTGCGCTCCCTATTCGGCGTGCGGCGCGTCAACCCGTCGGCCGATCTCGACGAGCAGACGCTGACGACGATCGCTGAGGGCACCGGCGGCCAGTATTTCCGCGCGCGCGACATCGCAAGCTTCGAGCGTATCTACGAGATCCTCGATGAGCTCGAGCCGGCCGCAAGCGACGAGAGCGGTTTTCGGCCGATCGTCGAGCTGTTCTACTGGCCGCTCGGCGCTGCAACGCTGCTCGCGCTCGCCTGGGCGCTTGCGAGCGCAATTCTGGCAGGCCGCTACCCGGTGCTCGAGCATGCTTGAGTTTCACTTCTTGAGGCCCGGGTGGCTTGCGATGCTGCCGGTTGGGTTATGGCTCGCGTGGCGGCTGATGCGCGTCGGCGGGCTGGCCGGGCGCTGGCGCGCGGTCGTCGATCAGGCACTACAGCCATTCGTGCTCGCGGGCATGGGCACCGGTCTCGTCGAGCGGCGATCGATTCTGGCTGCAGCCGCGACCGCGTGGCTGCTCGCGACACTTGCGTTGGCCGGGCCGACCTGGGAGAGGCAACCGGTCCCGGCGGTGCGTTCCGACGAAGCGCTCGTGATCATTTTGGATTTGTCACGGTCGATGGACGCGGCCGATGTCGCGCCAAGTCGGCTCGCGCGCGCCAAGCTCAAGTTGCTCGATCTGCTCGAGAGGCGCCGCTCGGGCCAGACGGGCCTCGTCGTGTTCTCGGCCCATGCGTTTACCGTCGCGCCGCTGACGACTGACACCCGAAACATCGCATCGCTGATCACAGCGCTGTCGACGAACATCATGCCGAGTCGTGGCAGCTATCCCGAGGCGGGCCTACGCAAGGGCGCCCAGCTGCTCGAGCAGGTAGGTGTGCGTCGCGGCGAGTTGCTGCTCATCACCGACAGCGAGTCCAACACCGTCGCCGAGAACGTCGCGGGCGAGCTCAACGACCAAGGCTATGCGATTCACGTGTTAGCGGTTGGCACGGCTGACGGCGCACCGATTGCGCTCGACGGCGGCGGCTTTTTGACCGACCGCGACGAGCGCGTCGTCGTGCCGCAGCTCGACATTGCGAGCCTGCGTCGGCTCGCGACGCTAGGTGGTGGCCGGTTCGCGTTGCTGACGCCCGACGACCGAGATCTGAATACGATAACCGGCGTCGACAGCGAGCGCGCCGGCAATGCGATCCGTCCGGCAGACGACGACGAGCGTTATCAGAGCGATCTTTGGCGTGATCAGGGGCTGTGGCTGACGCTATTGCTGCTGCCGCTGATTGCGTTGTCGTTCAGACGCGGCTGGATCGTCGTCTGGCTCGTTGCGCTCACCGTACCGAGCCCGCGTGTCGAGGCGCTGGAGTGGGCGGATCTCTGGTTGACGCCCGATCAGCGCGGCCAGCGTGCGTTTGAGGCCGACGATTCGGGACGTGCAGCGGAACTGTTCGACGACCCCGAATGGCTCGCAGCCGCACGCTATCGAGCCGGCGACTTTGCCGGCAGTGCCGAGGCGCTTGAAGGCATCGAGTCGGCCGAGGGGCACTACAATCGCGGTAACGCACTCGCGCGTGCTGGCGAGATCGGCGCCGCAATCGAGGCCTATACGCGCGCGCTGGAGCTCGACGCCGACCACGAGGATGCGTTTTACAATCGTGACCTGCTGCAGCAGCAAGAGCCGCCGCCGCAGTCGCAGCAGCAACAGGGCGACAGTCAACAGCAGGACTCGCAAAACTCCGACGAGCAGCAACAGCAGCAACAGGGCGAGCAGCCGAGCGACCAGGAGCAGCCGGACACGCTGCAGCCGATGTCGCCCGAAGACGCGCAGGCGACCGCAGCCGCACAGTCGCAGACGCAGAACGACGATGAGCAGCCGCCGCAGCCGGAGGAATTCGAGCCACTGCCGACACCAGGCGAGCTCGAGGAATGGGCTGAGGAACAGGCCGCCGACCAGTGGCTGAGGCGCATTCCCGAAGACCCGGGTGGCTTGCTGCGGCGCAAGTTCTTGTTTCAGTATCAGCGCATGGGCACCGATCAGGACGGTAACTACATTTGGCCGGGCGATGAGGCCGAGCCATGGTAACGAGCGCAGCGCTAAGAGCCGGCGTGCTCGTCGCCGTCGCGGGATGGGCGCTTACCGGTGCCGCTCAGGACGTGTCGCTGCGCGCATCGATCGACCGCGGCACTGTGCGAGAGAACGAATCGTTTACCTACGTACTGCGTGCTCAGGGCCAGATTCGCGGCCAGCCGGATCTGTCGCCGTTGGGCGCGGACTTCAGGATCCTGCAGACGTCTCGCAATACGAGCATTCAAATGGCCGGCGGGCAGACGACAGCCGTCACCGAATGGCAGCTGCAGATGATGCCGACCGTAGCCGGGAACTTCACGCTGCCGCCGATCACATTTGCCGGCAGCATGAGCAACCCCGTCGACGTCGAGGTCCTAGCAGCCGAAACCAATGGCGCGCCGGCCGATATCTTTCTCGAGGTCGAGGTCGAGCCTGCGACCGCATACGCGCAGTCCGAGGTGGTTTTCACAATACGCCTATTCCGCGGCGTCAGCACCGGACGCTCGTCGTTATCGGCGCCCGAGGTCAGCGGCGGCGAAGCCATCATCGAGCGTCTCGGCGACGATCGCGAGTATCAGGTCGTTCGGGACGGCCGCAACTTCATGGCGCTCGAGCGCCGCTTCGCGTTGTTTCCGCAGAGCGCCGGGCAATACACGATCGAACCCGTGACGCTAGATGCCGTCGTGATCACCGCGAGCGGGTTTCGCGGCATGCAGGTTTTCAGCTCCGATGCGGTTGCGCTAGAAGTGTTGAACCCGGTGCCGCCGCCGCCTCAGTGGGCTGGCGCCGCGTGGCTGCCGGCGCGCTCGCTCGAGCTGACGGAGCGCTGGAGCGCCGATGCGGACCGCTTGACGGCCGGCATCCCACAAACGCGCACATTGATTCTCGAAGCCGAAGGTGTGCAAGCGTCGCAGCTGCCCGAGCTCGACATCGCCGCCGTCGACGGCATCCGCCAGTATCCCGATCAACCGGATATCGCAAGCGAGATCACACAGGCCGGCTTGCAGGCACGTCGTACCGAGCGATACGCGGTCATTGCGCAGGCCGACGGTCGACAAACGCTCGCTGCAGTCGAGATGCCGTGGTTCGACGTGAATGCGGGTCAGTGGACCGCGGCCGTCTTGCCGCCGCGCGATCTAGAGATCATGCCGAGTCCGGAGCAGCCGAGCGCACCGGCGGTATCTGCCGCCGCGCCGCAGCCCGAGACGGCCGTTGTCGATACGTCGGCGACGCTGTGGCGCGTCGTCAGCGCTGGCTTGCTCGTGATCTGGCTCGCCACGCTCGGCCTATGGTGGCAGAGTCGCCAGCCGGCCCGCGCGCCGCGCACTGTCAGCGACAACGGTGCCGCGCGGCGTGCCGCGAACCGTCGACTGCTGCGCCAGTTGCGCGTCGCGTGTCAGGCGAACGACGCTCGGCGTGCGCACGAGGTGCTCCTCGAGTGGGGGGCGCTCGAAGGCTCCGATGCCGGTGCGGCGAGCCTGGGTGTCGTAGCAGCGCGCTTGCCAAGCGAGCTTGCGATAGCCGTCGAGGGGCTCGAACGCTCGTTGTACGGGCCCGATGAGGCGGCTTGGGATGGTCAGGCCCTCGCCGC
>JAHEEN010000241.1 GCA_024640685.1 Rhodospirillaceae bacterium | reverse complement strand
TTACGATCTGCGGCGAGATCGCACCGCAAGCTTATTTCTCCCGCAGGGCCCTGCAGATTGCTGCCAGACTCGGCCCGGTGCTCGGCATCTATCAGTACGTCTTGTATCCGGTCGCACGACCGACCGCGTGGCTGCTAGACCGCTGGCTCGGCCCGGAGTCGCTCGATCTGCTGCATGAGAAACACCTCAAGGGCGTGATCGAGCAACACATCGAATCGGACTACGGCGAGGTCGATGTCGTCGAGGGGCGCGGTGCGCTCAATTTTCTCGACATCGATGATGTGCCCGTGTCCGAGGAAGGTGAGAAGATCGACCCGTCGAGTGTCATCGAGCTGCCGGCGACGATCGATCTGCCGATCCTTCCCGAGACGGCACGAACGATAGACGACCCGTTCATTCGCCAGGTCAATGCATCGGGTAAGAAATGGGTGATTCTGACGGATTCGCAGGGCGTGCCGCAGCTACTGCTCGATTCCGACGCATACCTACGGGCGGCGCTAGCAACCGAGACGCCGCTAGACGGCTACGCCTTCTGTCATCGGCCGATCGTCGTTCGTGACGATGCGCGACCCCTCGGTGACGTCATCAGCGAGCTCAAGGAAGGGCTCTCGCCCGATAGCGATGCGGCGATCGCTAGAGACATCGTTCTTCTCTGGACCGGTCGGCACAAGAGAGTCATCACCGGCGCCGACATCTTGGGTCGCCTGCTGCGGGGGATCGGCGAAGTCGCACCCGCGTAGCGTCTGTCTGACGGCTCAAGCCGTGAGCCGTGTCCACAGTGTATAGACGACGCTGACAAGCGTGACCGTCACTGCAACGGTCATCGCGATATTCCAACGCAAAGCGGCAGTGCCGCGGGGCCGCTGACCGCCGAGTAAGCCGTCGCTGTTCTGTAAGATAAACCAGCCGACGTAGGCGATCGGCAGCATGATCAAGCCGACCGTAAATGCCGGTAACGACACCCACGTGCCCATACTCTCCCAGAGCACGACGCCCAGAAACCCCGGCAGCAGCGCCAGACAGGCCCAACGAAACCGCAAGCCCTGCGTTTCCCAGCCCAGCAGCTCGCAGACCACGAAGCCGGCGACGACCATCTGCAACGTGATCGTGCTCAACACCATGCCAAGAACGCCGAGCGCGAACACGAGGCGGCCGGTCACCTCGCCGACACCGCTCGCGCCGATCAGCATTCCGGCATTCGCAGGCAGGATCTGCTGAGGCGCGAACTCGGTACCGTAAATCGTGCTAGCGGCCGCGATAATGATCAGCGAGGTGACGACCGCGTACGGCAGGAACATCCCCATGACGAGATCGAAACGCGCGAGATTGCTGTGTGCCGGACCCCAGCCGCGCGCAAGCAGCGTATAGCCAAACAGGAACGTCATGTTGAGCGCAACGGCGGCGCCGAAGGCGCCCATGACCGTCGTTACGCCCTGCATGTCGGCGGGGATCGAGCGCGGCACGAAGCCGCCCGCGACGGCGCCCCAGTCGACACTGCCGGACAGAGTACCGCGGACAACGACCAAGCCAAACGAAACGATGATCGCCATGATGAACAGCTTGAGCGTTCGCTCGTAGAGTCGCGTCCGTCTGACTCCATGCCCAAAGTTCCATGTGACCCTGATGGACACAGCGAGAATGACGGCGCCGATTAGCACCAGAAATGCAGTGCGAGCCGCGCCCTGAGGATTCCAGCCTGTTGCGAGGCTCGTAATGTCCTCGATGACACCGGCCGCGAGGGAAAACTGCGCCGCGTGAAATATGAACGTGGAAGACAGCGTTGCCAGAGCCCATGCCCAGGCGACGGCGGGGTGAACGAACTGCGCCATCGCAGCGAATGGGCGCATCCCCGTCGACAGTGTCTGGTGCGCGCACGCGGCTAGCATGACGATACCGACGAGCATTGCGAGCGGCTGGATCCACAGATACTCGTAACCGTAATGCGCACCGAGATATAACGACGCAACGGCGCTACCGCCGCCGAGCGTGAACGCACCCTGTAACCAACCGGGCCCGGTCAACGCATAGTAGCGCCGATATCGCTGCAGCGCGGGCCTGCCGGCAAGGTCACGGAGCATCTCGCGCTCGCGCGCCAACGCCTCGGGATCTGCAGCGATATGCGAAAGACCCCCAGTGGTCCGGCCGCTACTCTCTTCGCTCATTCGCGAGGAGACACCTCAAAAGAGGTCCTTCCACTTCTTCCTCGTCTGATCGCACAGCGCCTTGCTGGCCTCGGCGACTGCAGGAAAGTCGTGCAGGTGATCGTAGGGACGGCACGCATCGATGACGGCCTTCGAGCTCAGCGGGGCGTCGTACGGGTAGGCGACGAACATCGGATCGTTCTTCGAGCCCATGCCGCGTTGGATGATATCGATGTCCATCGTCGGGTCCGAGCGGGTCGCGACGGCCCACATGACTTCTTGGAGATCGGACGGGTCGATGTCCTCGTCGACGACGATCGAGTAGCGCGACATGTACGCACCCGCGCCGCATTGGTTGAGGATGTGGCCGGCTTGTTTCGAGTGTCCTGCATAGCGCTGCTTGATAGCAACGACGTTGAACATCCGCGCGCCGCCGATCTCGTGCGCCCAGACGGCCTCGACGTCGGGCACGCCGGCTGCTTGCAGCGCATCGAACAGCAGCGCCGAGCGCATCACCGCTTTCGAGTACGAATAATCGTTCGGCGGTTTGCCGGGTGGGCTGCCCATCAGTATTGGATCGTCGCGGTAGTAGATTCGCTCGATCTTCACCGCAGGGGCCGTGCCGGCCTTGCCCGGATAGTAGCCGTGGAACTCACCGAAAGGCCCTTCCGGGCGCACGTCGCCAACGTGTGCGTAACCCTCGATGACGATCTCGGCGGCAGCCGGAAACGGCAGGCCCGTCAGCTCGCCTTTAAGGACCGACACCGGCTCGCCGAGAATCGCGCCGATGTAGTTGTACTCGCACATGCCGAAAGGAATTTCGATGCCCGAAATCAAATAGCCCAACGGATCGCAGCCGAGCACGATGACGACCGGAAACGGCTCGCCTGCCTGCATGTGCTTGTCGTACTGAATCGCGCCGTGCTTACCCGGGACCATGTCGAGCCCAACGGTGCGGTTGTCGTGTAACTGCACGCGATAGGTGCCGACGTTGACCCAGTCGGAATCCAGGTCCCGGGTCACGACGCAGCAGCCCGTGCCGATGTACCGCCCGCCGTCGTGCTCGTGCCAAAGCGGTGCCGGAAAGATCTCGAGATCCAGCGACTCACCGCCGCTGACGTTGTCGAGCACGGGGCCGGCATCGGCGATCACCGGGTCGAAGCCGCTGGCTTGCGCCTGCCACTCGGCCGGCTTGCCGCGGAGCGCCTGCACGACGGCGTGATGATTACTGTGATTGCCGAGGCGCAGTATCGATGCGAGCCGAGCCGGGCTACTCGTGCTGCACGTCAGGACACGGAAGCCTTTTGGATAGCCTGCGATCTCATCGAACAACAGTGCAGGCGCTGCGGCCCGCTTGACGTTCAATTCGCTGATTGCGCCGAGCTCGAGGTTCCAGTCCGCGCCGACGACGTCTTTGAGCTCGCCGCTACGCCGCGTCGCCTCGAGCCACGCGCGCAGATCGAGCGGGTTGCCTTGTTCGGAACGTGTCACTTCGCCAACCCCGCTGATTCGATGGCGCGATAGCGCCGCTAGCGTCGCGCAGCCAACTTCACCGCGGCAACGATCTCCGGATACGTCGCGCAGCGACATAGGTTACCGGAAAGGTAGTGGCGAATTTCCTCGTCGGTTGGATCCGGATGCTCGGCGAGCAACTGCCGGACCATCAATATAAACCCAGGCGTGCAGAATCCGCATTGAAACGCGCCGGCTTCGATGAAGGCCTGCTGGACTGCATCGAGGCCGCCGCCGTCGGCTGGCTGCTCGATGGTCTGGACGTCGGCACCGTCGACGAGGAGCGCGAGGTACAAGCAACCGGTAACCGCACGTCCGTCGACGATCACGGTGCAGCAGCCGCAGAGACCCTGGCTGCAACTCTCGCGCGCACCGTTGAGTCCGAAACGATTCTGCAGCAGCTCCACGAGATTCCATTGCGGCGGCACGACCGCCGTGACCGGCTCGCCGTTCAACGTGAAGCGAATCGTGCGATCGGCGCCACTCATGCCGCACCCTCGTCCAGTGGCAATGGCTTGCCTTGTTGCTCGCGGATCGCGCGGTAGACAGCCTCTGCGTTCATTGGCAATGCGGTCAGCCGCACGCCAATCGCGTCCTCGATCGCGTTGGCGATCGCCGGCGACACGCCGAACGTACCCGACTCGCCGACGCCCTTCGCGCCGAACGGGCCGCCGACTTCCTCGGAGTCGACGATCTCGTTCTCGATCGTAGCGGTTACGTCGAACATGCCCGGAATTCGGTAGTTCGCAAGCCCGACGTTCGTGCACTGCCCATCTACGAACTGCAACCCCTCGCCCATCGTGAAGCCAAGCTGCATGATCGCCGCACCCGACAGCTGCGTCTCGACGACGCGCGGGTTGATCGCCGTGCCGAGGTCCGCAACCGTCACGAGCCGCGTGACGCGCACCTTGCCAGTCTCCGTATCGACCTCGACGTCGACGCCCGTTGCCCCGACCATCCAGAACG
>JAHEEN010000056.1 GCA_024640685.1 Rhodospirillaceae bacterium | reverse complement strand
TTCCTTTCGAGTCCATCGCGATAGCGTTCGGAAAAGTGAACTGACCGGCGAGCCTACCGGTGCCGCCGAAACGACCGAGCGTCTCGCCGCTGCGGCGATCCACGGACCAGATCACGTTGTTGGATGCGTCAGCGACGAAGAGGTATTTCTGCTCGGGATCGATCGAGATGACCATCTTGTACATCGTGCCGCAAGGCCCCGGCATGAAGTCGATGCTGCTACAGGTGCGCTGGGCCGGCGTTTCGGGCCTGACATAAATATCCTGCAGCCATTCGCCTTCGGTCGTGAATACTTGAATGCGGTTTTGGCCTCGCTCACCGATGTAGACCAGCCGGTCGTTCGATATCTCGACGAAGTGCAGCGCAGGAACGAAATTTGGCTCCTCCGGCGGCGGACCGCCGTCCCATTCGTAGCCGGGAATCGTGTCATTGGTGACTTCGCTCAATGGCATTCCATGACCGCCCCACCCCCGCTTGAACTCACCGGTTGAGGCGTCGAAGATCACTACGCGTTTCTGATCGATGATGTAGATTTCGTTGGCGACCTCGTCGATCTGAAACCGCCCTTTCTGAGCGAAGGCATCAACAGCCTGGTTGTTCTCGACCCACTGCACACCTTTGCGTGGACGATGGCCGAAGTCCCAGACGAGCTGCCCGTCGCGCGTGAATTTCTGAATGCTGTCTTGCGCGCTCGTGCCGCCCACCCAGACGAAACCCTGGCTGTCCGGAATGACCGTCTGCAGGCCTGTTGGCCAGCCTGGAAGATAGCCTGGGCCGCCCCAGGCGTGCACGACATTGCCTTCCTGGTCGAGTGCGATGATCTCCGGGCCGAGCACGCAGCAGAGCACCGCACGCTCATCGCTTTCGGCAACGATCTCGGGCGCTTCCGGGGCATTCTGACGATTCAGGAACCAGACGATGTCATCGTCATCGACGCCAATCCCGGTGATCTGTTGCATGCTCCACTTGTTGGGCAGTGCCTTAGGCCAAAACGGATCCACGCGGTAGACAGGCGCGCCGTGCTCGTCGACGACCTGTCCTTCGACGACTTGTGCTTGCGTCATCGAGGCTGCAGAAAGCGCGAGTAGACCAATGATGACGGAGGCTGCTGCGAATACCGATGAATATGTCGGCGTCAGCCCAAGGTTCTTGTCACGCATGACGACCCCCTCTTTTTTTGTGCCAGGCTCGGCGTCAGTGTCTTGCCGAACAGCAGCTCCGGTCACTTTCGCTCGTTCCGCCGAAGCTGAGAATATATCACTCGGCCTTCTTCGTTTGATTCGAAATTTCTCGTCAATCTAGGTTTCTTTCTGATTCGGCCCCGAGGCCCGCTCCCTGCTCAAACGCTGCGCCAAAAACATGCGGTCGACGCGTTACTTCTTTTCGACTGCCGCCCAATAGTCGAGCTCGTGCAGCACGTAGTTGGCAACTGCTTCCTCGAGACTGTCGAAGCCCTTGACCGTCGATGGGCGGTTCAGTTGTCCGATCTCGAACGTCTCCGGGACCAGATACCATCCGCCGCTCGTGCGCTTGTCCTCGCAATAGCCGATCCACTGATCGATGAGCTCTGGATCGCGCTGGATTGCATGAATCAAGTCGTCGACTGAGAGGCTGCTACGAATCTCCGTGTATCGCGTACGCTCCAATGCATCGGCTAGAGATATGCCGGCACCGCGAATCGATACTTCATTGCCGATCGCAAGTACGGCGGAAATTTTCTGCTCGTTCATGCGAGGCTCGATGCCGCGTGCCGCTCGTACGAGTGCTTGTGCCGCAATTTCTCGGCTACGTCTGGTGGAGCGATCTGTTACGCGGCCGTAACGAGAGCGGCTTGCGCTTCTTTGGATAGATTTGCATCAATGAAGCATGATTCCGGATAAAGGTAGTCGTCGCCCGATTCGTCGATCACCCGAATCTGTCCTAGAGCTGCCGCATCCTCATCAGGAAGTGCCTCGTAGATCTTTCGCTTCTCCAGAGAAGCCGGATACTGCGAATTGTCGATGCAGATTACGAATTTTGATTGCTTCATTTTTCAGTCTAGGAAGCGCTTAATCTTTAATTCTCGACGTCCGATGCCTGCGGTCTCGTACCAGTGTACCTCTGCCGTCCGGGTCGTTCCATTCTCGAACTCGATGTCCGCAATTCCTTTGCGTTTTCGCCAGCGACCCTTTCCATAAGTACGGCGAAGTCTCTCAATCTCACGAATCCCGGAACCGGATGCGAACGTTTGCTGCTGCCGAATTTTGCCGAGAACGCGAAACTTCATCGATCACGCTTCATCGGACGCATAGCTACAAACTATGCAGCCAATTTACGCAGTTCAATCGGTGAATCTGTTTATATAGCCGGCTTCTGGGTGTGCGATGTGATCAAAGAACGTACCGGCTAGCCCGATGGCCGTGCTAAGGATCCTCTAACGGCGGATGGCCACGGCGCGCGCGAAACCAGTTCAGCGCCGGTAGCACGTGTGGGCGCATCGCGAGCCATCGCTCGATCGCATACTTGCCGGGGTAGTTCATGATCGTCAGGCCGATGATCAACGTCAGCAGTCCTTGACCCGGCAGGAACAGCAGCAGGATGCCGAGCAGTACGAATGCGAGCCCGATCAAATTCTTGAGCGCCATCAGCACCAGATGCACGACGACGTGGCGCGAGAGCGGCGGCGGACGCTCGTCGTTGACGAAATAGTCCGGCGGCAGGCGCGCGATCAAGAACGGCAGGAAGATGAACGTCATGATCAGCATCGCAACGGATGCGATCAGCATCGCCCCCGCGTTCGCGCCCGCGAAGGCGATCCATTTGCCAACGATGTCCGCAAGCATTTCCATCGAGTGACTTCGAGTCGAGTTCGAGCGTCGAGTCTACGTCAATTGTCTGAACATAGAGTGAACGGCTGACGGGAGCCGGAGCGATCACCCCGGTCCCGGCCGTTGGCTCTCTCAGTAAAGTGTAGAACTCAGATATTGCCGTCGATAGCGGCCTGCAACAGGGCTGCGATTTCCTCCGACGGCCGATTGTCGGCGCTACCGCCGCCGGTTGCCGCGTCGAGCGGCGAGACGCCCAGATCGTCGGTGATATCGACATTGGCGCCATGCTCAATCAGGAACTGCACGGCGCGCGGCCAGCCCCACTGCACGGCGCCGTAGAGCGCCGACTGCCCACCGCGCTCGGGCAGCGTCGTCGAGCGCCCGATCTTCGCGGTTCTACCGGTCACGTCGGTGATGCGTGCGTTGATGTCTGCACCCTCGGCCAGCAGTACCTCGAGCGTCGCTATCGCGCGATCCTCGGTATCGCCGTCCGGATTGAAGCGCGGGCTCAGCTCCATGCCGAGGCCAGCCGCGCCGATCAGCGGCGTCACGCCCATGACGTTCGGCACGTCGAGCCGGCCGCCGAACTCGAGCAGTAGCTTGACCGATTCGACGTCTTGCCCGGCGGCTGCGCGCAGCATCGGTGTTGCACCGGTCGTGATGATCTCGTCGGCGAAGCGCCCGGCGTTGCCGCCGCGGCCCGGCCGGTGCATGTTGAGCTGCGGATTCGGATTGACGCCGGCTTCGAGGAACAGCCGCGCGAGCTCTAGCCCGGTGGTTTCCTCGGTCGAAATCGGCGGCCCGGTGCGCTCCTGATACGCGTCGAGGTTGTAGTTGTGCATGTCGATTGCGGCATGCAGCGGCGTGCGGCCCCACCAGTCCCAGATATGCGGATTTGCGCCGCGTTCGAATAGCAGCTTCGCGGTGTCGAATGCGAAGTTGTCGATCGCGACGATCAACGGCGTCATGCCGTCCGGGTTGGGCTTGTTCGGATCGGCACCAGCATCGAGCAACGCGGCGACGCAGTCTTTGCAACCCGCGCGCGCCGCATACAACAGCGCCGTCATTCCGCCGGTCGGGCGATATTGATTGCGCGGCTCGGTCGTCATCTGCGACGCCCAGTCGTTGGCGAACGCGCGGATGTCGACTTCGGCGCCGTTCGCGATCAAAAGCTTCGTCAGTTCGGGCGAGCGTGAGTCCACGGCCCACATCAATGCGGTCTGTCCGCGCCACGACTCCGTCGCGTTGACGTCGGCGCCGTGCTCGAGCAGGCGCTCGGCGATTGCGACCGATCCCGAGCGTGCGGCAAGCATCAGTGCGGTCTGTCCGTCGCCGTTCGTTGCCGAGACATCGGCGCCGGCGGTCAGCAATGCGCCAACGAGATCGGGGTTTGCGACGTTGACGGCCTCGGCGAGCGGCGTCGAGCCGTAGCTGTTCGTGACGTTCGGATCGGCGCCGCGCTCGAGCAAAGTTTGCACGAGCTCGACATCGTTCTTGTAGACGGCCCAATGCAGCGCAACCGTGCCGTCGCCCTGCGCCTCGTTGACGTTGCCGCCGGCAGACACCATCGCTAGCGCTTGATCGCGCTGGCCGGTTTGAATCAGATCGGCAAGGAGATCCGCGGCCGCTGCTGTGCCTACGCCTGCCAAGCCTATGACGAGTGCGAACGTTGCGCGTTTCATGTTGCTACCCATTAGAGGAGATCTGCCGTCAACGAATTGTGGTGCGCCCAATAACCCTTGTGCGCGTCGTAAGCGAACCGGTAAGGATCGGCAAACGCGCGATAGAGGCCGTCCAGCAAACCTGCATCGAGCATGTCTTGCGGGCTCATGCCGTCGCGTACTTGCTCGAGCATGCGGTCGTAGAGCTCGCGCGTCATCTCGAACTCGGCTTGGAGTTCCGCGCGCCCGATGACCGGGCCGAAGCCGGGCACGATTCGCGTTGCCTCGTTGCTGATGGTGAGCAATTTCTCGAGTGCCTCGACGCGGGCGCCGATCCAGCCGCCGCCGAACCAGTCGAGCTCGGGATCGCGTGCCGGCGACACCGCATCGCCGGCGTGGATGACGTTCGCATCGCGAAAGTAAACGTAGATGTCGCCGTCGGTATGCGCCTCGAGCAAGTGGCCGTACTCGATGCGCTCGCTGTCCACGAGCATATCGCCGGCGTCGAAAATCGTCTCGGTCGGATGGGCTTCGGCCGGCTGCGCGGGCTCGAAGCGGTCTTCGGGTCCGATGTAGTAGTCGGTCGCGAGCCGCGCGCGCGTTTTCTCGTGCGCGACGATCGTTGCACCGTCGGCACCGAATGCAGCGTTGCCGCCGACCTGATCCAGATGCCAATGCGTGTTAAACAATGTATCGACGCGGCCGACGCCCGGCAGATCAGCGAGCGCCGCACGCAGTGCATCAGTGTGCTGCGCGGCACCGCTGTCGACGAGCACCTGACCGCTGGCTCGCGGCCAGACGAGCACGTTGCCGCCAGCGCCGGTCAGCATCGCAAGCGAGCCTGCGACCGGCACGACGGCGATGCTCGTCTGCGCAAAGCTCGGCCGCGCAAACGCAGTAAGCGACAGACCGGCGATACCGTGCAACACGGCTCTGCGCTCAATCGTTGCCTGTGTCACGGCGCGATGTCCTCTCGACCCTGCCCGTCAGACACCGGCGATCACGCCGCTGCTGTCGCCGAAGCTCTCGACCTCGACGCCGGCCTTGTTCAGCACCGTCAGGTGCAGGTTCGACACCGTCGTGCGCTCTGGCAGCTCGATCTGCTGGCCGCCGGCGAGCCTGCCTGCGCCGCCGCCGACGAGAATGTTCGGCACCGGATAGTTGTTGTGCAGGTCACTGTTCGCCATGTTCGAGCCGTACATAAACATCGAGTTGTCGAGCAGCGTGCCGTCGCCGTCGGGAGTCGCTGCAAGCTGGGTGACGAAATCGGCGAAGCGCTCGACGTGATAACGCTGAATCCGAACGAGCTTGTGCATGCGCTCGAGACTGTTCGCATGATGCGACAGCGGATGGAACGAGTCCGGAATGCCGAGGTGCGGATAGCTGCGGTTCGTGCCCTCGGCGACCATGATGTACGACGCGACGCGCGTCAGATCGGCTTGATAGGCGACGGCGATCAGATCGAACATCAACCGGATTTGCTCGTCGAACGAGTCGAGCTCGCCCAACGGCGTGTCCGGCACGTTGACGCCCGACATATCGCGTTGCTCGGCGATCTCGATGCGCCGCTCGATCTCGCGGATCGTGTCGAGATAGCCGTCGAGGATCACGCCGTCGCTCGTGCTGAGCTCGCGCTTCATCGCTGCCGTGCGATCTGCAATCAGGTCGAGCAGGCTCTTCTTCTGATTGACAATCAGCGCGCGCTCCTCGGGCGTGTCGCCTTCACCGAAGAGCTGCGCAAACACCTTGCGCGGATTGAACTCCATCGGCAGCGGTGTCGTTGCGTTGCGGTACGACAGCGTCGAGCTGTAGAGACAGCCGAAGCCGCCGCCGCAGGCGACGGCCTGCATCGTCGTCTCGGAGCAGACCTCGAGCGATGGTAGTGTCGTCTCTTGGCCGATGTGATTGGCGATCAGCTGATCGATCGTCGTCGTCATGCTCGGCCCGGGCGCGCCGAGGTCGGGCTTGATGCCGCTGAGCCACGTTGCTGGGTTATAACGGTGCACCGAATCCGCGCTCGCCTTGTTCTCTAGATTCGAGAACGACGTCACGAGGTGCTTGTAGTCCTCGAGCGGCTCGAGAATCGGGCTCAGCTTGAAGTCGGCACCGGCGCCGCTCGGCGTCCAGTGATCCATGTCGGGCCCATGCGGCGTGTTCCACAGAATTGCGCCGTGCGGGATGTAGAAAAAGCCGACGCGCAGCTTCGGCGCAGCCGCCGTTTGCGCGAGCGCCGTCGCCGCCGGAATCATTGCGTCGAGCAACGGCAGCCCGACTGCGGCGCCGACGCCTCTTAAGACGGCTCTGCGAGACAAATGTTTCTTGGTCAGATACATGGTGTCACCCTCCGGGCGCCTGCTTGCGGAACGCATCGCTTGCGACGATTCCGGTCACGATCGATGAGAAGCGGTAGTCGTCTTGCGCAGCATTGCGCACGATCGCGCGAACCTGCGGCATGTCGTGGTAACCGAGCTCGCGGCCGAGCGCATACATCATCAGTCGCTCGGTCAGCGCGAGCACGAATTGCTCGGGGCGGCGCAGCAGCGCCTCGCGCAGCTCGGATGGGCCTGAGATCGGCACACCGTCGGGCAAGACTGCGGACGGGTCGATCGGTGCATTGGCCGCCCAATCGTCGTCGCGCCATTGTCCGGTGACCGTGAAGTTCTCGAGTGTGAAGCCGTATGGGTCGATGACGCCATGGCAGAAGTTGCAGCTTGGATCGGCGCGGTGCTCCTCGAAGCGGGCGCGAATCGTTTTCGGCAGCTCGCCGGCGGGTGTCGAAAGATCCGTCTCGACGTTCGGCGGCGGCGGCGACGGCGGCGTGCCGACGAGCTTGTCGAGCACCCATGCGCCGCGCAGCACCGGGGAGGTGCGATCGCCGTAGGAGGTTCGCAGCAGCACCGCACCCTTGCCGAGCAAACCCCAGCGCGAGTCGTCGTCGAGGACGACCCTCCTGAACTGGGGCCCCTTGACCGTATCGAGCCCGTAATGCTGAGCGAGCCGCTCATTCAAGTACGTGTGATCGGCGCTGACGAGCGCTTGCACGCTCTGATCCTCGAGCAAGATGCTGCGCAGGAACAGATCGATCTCGGTCTCGATGTCGTCACGCAGCTCGGCGCTGAACTCGGGGAACAGCGCCGGGTCCGGCTGCACCTCATCGAGATCGTCGAGGTTCAGCCATTCGAGGGCGAACGTGCGCACGAGCGACTCGGCACGCGGCGCGCTCAACAGCCGTCGCGCCTGTGTCTCGAGCACGGCCGGGTCTTGCAGCTGGCCATCGGTCGCGAGCTCGAGCAGCTCGTCGTCGGGACCTTGCCGCCATAGAAAGAACGACAGCCGGGAGGCGAGCTCGAGGTCGCTGAGCGCGTGCGGTTGGGCGTCGGCTGCTCCGGTTTGCGGGACGATGCCTCGGTACAGGAAGTCCGGGCTCACGAGCACGGCGGTCACCATCTGCTCGACGCCGGCATCGAAGCCGCCGCCCTCGGCGCGGCCGGCATCGTAAAAGCCCATCAGCTGATCGAGATCCTCGTCCGTGATCGGCCGGCGAAACGCGCGGCTCGCGAGGTGCTCGGTAATACGCTCGGCGCAGCCGCGCTCGTGCTCGGGCACTTCGGGCTCGCAGATGAACAACTGCCGCTGGCTGGCCGTGCGGAAGTACTGCGTCGGGTCGTACGGCCCGACAACCTCGATGCCGCCGATCACGCGCGGCAGGCGCTGGTGGCCCAAAAACGCCCAGCCCGGATAGTGCGAGCCGCCGCGCACCGGGTCCTCGGTCGCAGCCCGCGAGCGCTCGACGAACGTCACGGCCACTTCGTGCGGGCCGGCCGTGACGTGCACCGGAATATTCGCGAAGCGCTCCATTAATTCCTCGCGCGCCGGCGTGCCGCCGCGATCGACGAAGGCCATGTCATCGGCCCCGCCGAGCGTGTCCCGGAAAACTTCGTGCCGGTCGATCAGCACGATCAGCGTTTGCTCGGACTCGAGCCCGCGCGGGTAGAGCCCGATGTCGAGATCGGTGATGTTGATGCGATAGTCGCCGTCAGCCGGGAAGGTGTAGTTGAAGCGCATGCCGCCGCGCGTCCCGAGCGGCATGCCGTCGACGTAGCCTTCCTGATCGCCGAGCTCGGGTGGCGGGAAGTACGCGCTTGCGAGCTCGGGCTCGCGGTCGCCGACGGCCTGGCGCGCGACCGTGCGGGCCACGCCGATGTATTGGTCGAGAAACGCCGGCGATACCGTCAGCGCCGTTGCGATGTTACTGAAGCCGCCGACTTCGATCTCGGCGGGTAGGTAGTCCGCGGCGTCGATCTCGACAGCGAGCAGATCCTCGACCGCGTTGCCGTACTCGGTCCGGTTCATGCGTTGCACCGGCACGTGACCGGCGCCGCTCGTGCCGGTGCCTTCGTCTAGCGTGGATTCCAGCCAGGCGACGAGCGCGTCAACTTCCGCCTGATCGGGTTGGCGATTACCTGGCGGCGGCATCAGCCGGCCGCGCAGTTTCTTGACGGCGGTTTCAAACAGCGCCGCTTCGTCCGGCACGGACTCGGCCGACATGCGGTTGAACAGGATGTCGCCGGCGCGGTCGACAGAGTTGTGGCAGCGCTCGCAATAGGTCTCGACGAGCGCCCAGGGCTCGTCGGCTTGCTGGAGATACCAGTCGGTGTGCTGCAGCGCGAACAGGCCGCCCAGCACGACGACGCCGCCGGCGGCGGCAATGCCGAGTGTGCGTCGAGAGTTCCCCGTATCGGCCATGGTGTGGCTCGCTTGTTCTCGTCGTGCCGAGTCTATTACTTCTGCGACAATCGGGCCATCTTCGAAGCGCATTCAAGCCCGGCGAGGTGGCTGCCGACGCCGCTAGAATGCTCTTCGGGGATGGCCTCACGCCCGCAGGGCGCGGTATTCTGTCGAAAACGATGACCGCAAACGGCGGACTCACGGGGGATTCATGCGAGCAAGCGCAACTGCTTTGTGCCTGGTACTGGCCAGCCTCGTGGCGATGGCCCAGACCGCGCGCACGTTCGAGGCGCGGCTGACGCCGTTGCCGCTCGACGTGCAAAACCGCGCCGAGATCACCGGCGGCGGCGCGGGGGAGGCCGTGCTAGACGGCCGGCGCCTGCGTGTTAGCGGCTCGTTCTCGGGGATGGCGGGACCCGCGACCGTCGCGCATCTGCACGCGGGTCCGGCGCTCGGCATTCGCGGCGGCCGCGTGCTCGATTTGACGGTCGATCAGGCGACGGCCGGCAGCTTCTCCGGCGAGTTTGAGCTCACGGCCGAGCAGCTGCAGGCGCTCGAGGACGGGCGCCTCTACATTCAGATTCACAGCGAGATCGCCCCGGGGGGCAATCTGTGGGGCTGGCTGCTGCCGTAGCGTAGCCAGGCAGATTCGCGAAAGACACATTGTATATATAGGGGTGAGCCGATGCGCCAGCATCCGAGACTCGTAACGGCGGGTTTGTTACTCGCAGCGGCCGGGACCGCGCAGGCCCAAACCGGTGCGTTTACCGACCAGCAAGCCGCGGCCGGCGCCGCATCGTACCGGCTGCACTGCGCCGGCTGTCATTTGCCGGACTTGAGCGGACTCAACGAGGCGCGGCCGCTGCGCGGCGCGTCGTTCATGGGCACGTGGGGCGAGCGCACGGCCGGTCAGCTCGTTGCCTACATGAGCGTCGCAATGCCGCTGCCGCCGGGCGTGCCCGGCAGCCTAGGCGAGGCGACCTACGTCAATTTGGCGGCGTTCTTGTTGCGCGCGAACGGTGCTGAGCCGGGTGCGGCCGAGCTCACGGCCGCGAGCGCGACCGTCGTCGGCAGCATCGCCGACGGTGAACTGCCGGACGGACTCGAGTCGCTTGCGGCAGCCGCCGGCGAGGAGCCCGCGCCCACGGGACCGATCGGCGTGACGCTGCCGGGCACGGTCGAGGACTACTCGACCGTGACCGACGAGATGCTGTTGGCCGGTGCCGGCGACGACTGGCTGATGATTCGCGGCAACTACGAAGCCTGGAATTTCAGCCCGCTCGATGACATCGATCGCGACAACGTCGGCAGCTTGCAGCTCAAATGGTCGTGGTCGATCGCCGAAGGCGGGCGCAGCGAGCCCGCGCCGGTCGTGCACGACGGGGTCATGTTCGTGAACACGACGAGCAACATTGTCCAAGCCCTCGATGCGGCGACCGGCGATTTGATCTGGGAAAACCATCTCGGTCCGAACGTTGCAGCCAGCGCGAATCGCGGTCTTGCGGTCTACGGCGACAATGTCTACGTGCCGACGAACGATGCGCGCATGGTCGCGCTCGACGCCCGGACGGGCACGCTCGTCTGGGAGACGGTCATCGGCGACCGTTCGGAGAATAATTACTCACTGTCGAGTGGGCCGCTGATCATCAACGGTAAGGTCGTCACGGGCCTTGCGGATTGCGACACGTATCAAGAAGAGAAATGCTTTATCAGCGCCTACGACGCGCAGACGGGTGCCGAGCTCTGGCGCTTCTACACGATCGCGCGCGACCTGACGCCCGGCGGGGACACCTGGGGCGATCTCGCGGACTTTTATCGCGCAGGCGGTGAGACGTGGATTACCGGCTCGTACGATCCCGTGCTGAACCGCACGTACTGGGGCGTCGCGCAGGCGAAGCCCTGGATGCCGGTCAGCCGTCACAATAGCGCGCTCGACCGCGGGTTGTTCACGAGCTCGACGCTTGCGCTCAATCCCGATACCGGCGAGCTCGATTGGTACTACCAACACGCGCCCGGCGAGTCGCTCGATCTCGACGAGGTCTACGAGCGCGTGCTGATCGACGTCGATGGCGAGCGCACGCTGTTCACGATCGGCAAGCCCGGCATTCTCTGGAAGATCAATCGCGAGTCGGGCAGGTACTTGGATCATCACGAGACCGTGTATCAAAACGTCTGGGAGAGCATCGATCCCGAGACTGGCCAGCCGAACTATCGCGAGGACATCATCGCCAACCAGCCGGGCGAGTGGGTCGCGTCGTGCCCGAGCACGGAAGGCGGACACAACTGGCAGGCGATGACGTACCACCGGCCGAGCCAGGCCGTGGTCATCCCGTTGAGCCAGAGCTGCATGGAGATTCGTGGTCGCATGGTCGAGCTCGTGCCGGGCTCGGGCGGCACGTCGGCGGACCGGCGCTGGTACGAGATGCCGGGCACGGACGGCAACGTCGGCAAGCTCGCGGCCTACGACGTCGTGACGATGGAAGAGAAATGGAGCCTCGAGCAGCGCGCGCCGTTTTTGACCGCGACGCTGTCAACGGCTGGCGGAATCGTGTTCGTCGGCGATCTGGCGCGGATGTTCCGTGCGATCGATGTCGAAACCGGCGAGATCCTATTCGAGACGCGGCTCAACACGTCGGTGCAGGGCTTCCCGATCACGTACAGCGTCGACGGCAAGCAGTACGTCGCAGTGCCGACGGGGCTAGGCGGCGGCAGCCCGCGCAACGTGCCGGCGTTGATCGCGCCGGATGTGCGCCATCCGACGACGGGCAATGCGATTCACGTATTCGCGCTACCTGACCGCTGAAGCTCGGGGTAATTTTTTGAGCACGCGCTTCATCCGTCGCTGCGCGTGCCAAAGATCGTGGTTCATCTGCAGGCGCGCCCAGATCTCTGCGCCGTTGCCGACATAGTGGCCGATCCTTACGGCCATATCGGCCGTGACGGGACTACGCTCATTGACGATTGCCGACAGCGTTTGCCGGCTGACGCCAAGCTCTCTGGACGCTTGGCTCACGGAGATGCCGAGCTCGGCTAGCTCCTCAGCCAGAATACCTCCGGGATGTGCGGGCGAATGAATCATTGAGCCGCTCCGAGAGCCTCCCTTTAGTGATATTGCTTCAGGTCTAGATCGAGAACCGTCTGTCCGTCGAATCCGAACGTTAGCCGCCAAGGGCCATTGACCCGAATGGCCCATATCCCGTGTTGCTTGCCTGCGAGACGATGAGCCCGGTAGCTCGGCGGTAACTCACCGATCGCCTTCATCGCATCGAGTACCGCCAGGCGGTTGTTAATGCGTGGGACGAGAGACGCTGAGACCAAACGAGTTCGGCCAGCGATCGCAAGCTCCTTGAGCCCACGGTGCTTGATTGATCCTACGTCGATCATACCACGCACTGTAAATTAACGCTTTACAGTCTGGGGAGCGTCCTTTCTCGGTTGAGTCTGCTGATTCGGCCACAGGCTTTGGTCCGATCGATGATAGTTACCTTTAGCTAGCCTCAATCGGCGCGCGCGGCCTGCTCGAGTAGCGCGGCCTGTGCCGATATCGGTTCCTCGCCTACTCTCGGGCGAAGCGGCTCGTACTTGCCGGACGACTGCATTGCCCAGGCTTGCGAGTTGTCGGTCAGGTAGCTGTCGAGATCGGCGATGACGCGCGCGCGGTGGTCCTCGTTGAGGATCGGGAACATGATCTCGACGCGGCGGAAGAAGTTGCGATCCATCCAGTCGGCGCTCGAGCAATATACCTCGGCGGCTTCGTCGTTGTAGAAGTAATAGCAGCGCGTGTGCTCGAGAAAGCGGCTGACGATCGAGCGCACGCGAATGTTCTCCGAGACGCCGGGGATGTTCGGCCTGAGGCAGCAGATGCCGCGGACGATCAGGTCGATATACACGCCCGCCATCGACGCGCGGTAGAGCGCTTTGATCAGCTCCGGCTCGACGAGCGCGTTGACCTTCGCGACGATGTGCGCCGTCTTGCCAGCTTTCGCATGACGGATCTCACGGTCGATGAGCTCCAGCAGCCGCTCGTGTAGGAAAAACGGCGACTGAGTAATGGCTTTGAGATTGCGCGGCTTCATCAGGCTCGTCAGGTGCAGAAACATCTCGTGGACATCGTTCGCGAGCGTTTCGTCGTCGCTCAAGAGTCCGTAGTCGGTGTAGAGCCGGGTCGTCACCGGATGATAGTTGCCGGTGCCGAGATGCACGTAGCGCTTCAGCTTCGACGACTCGCGGCGAACGACGAGGATCATCTTGCAATGCGTCTTGTAGCCGACGACGCCGTAGACGACGTGCGCGCCGGCCTGCTGCAGCTTTGTTGCAAGTTCGATATTTGCAGCTTCGTCGAAGCGTGCGCGCAGCTCGACGATGACTGTGACTTCCTTGCCCGCGCGCGCGGCGCGCACGAGGCTGTCGACGATTGGCGAGCTGGGCGTCGTTCGATACAGCGTGTGCTTGATCGCGAGCACGTTCGGGTCGTCCGCGGCTTGATGGACGAAGTCCATGACGGGAACGAACGAGTCGAACGGATGATGCAGAAGCACATCGTTCTTCGTGATCGCCTCGAAGATATTCGTGCGAGTCACGGCCTTCGGTAGACGCGGCGTGAACGGTGGGTCACGCAGGTCCGGGCGATTCAGCATGCGGTAGACGGCCAACAGCCGGTTGAGGTTCACCGGGCCGTCGACGCGGTAGTGGTCTTGTCCGGTCAGCTCGAAATGCTGCAGTAAATATGCCGACAGATGCTCGGGACAATCGGCCGAAGTCTCGAGGCGCACGGCGGCGCCATAGCGGCTTTCGAACAGCTCGCGCTCCAGCGCGCGAAGCAGATCGTCGACCTCTTCGTCATCCACGTAGAAGTCGCTGTTGCGCGTCACGCGGAACTGGTGGCAGCCGTTGATCTCGACGTCGGGGAATAGCTCACCGACGAATTCGTGAATGATCGACGACAAGAACACGAAATCGGATGTCTCGACGCCCGGTACCCAGCGCGGCAGGCGAATAACGCGCGGTAGCGTGCGCGGCGCTTGCACGATCGCGCGCCGGCACGGGCGCCCAAACGCGTCGGTGCCTTCGAGGTCGAGGATGAAGCACAAGCTTTTGTTCAGAATTCTCGGCACCGGCCGCGCCGGGTCTAGCGCAGTTGGGCTCAGCAGCGACTCGATTTCGGTACGGAAGTAGTTCTCGAGCCATTTGCGTTGGCCGTCGGTCCAGTCCTCTTTGGCAAGAAAACGAATGCCTTCGTCTTGCAGCGCCGGAAAGAGCTCTTCGTTCAAGATCCGATACTGCTCAGTGACGAGCCTGTGCATCTTCGATGCGATCGCTCGCAACACTGTGGCCGGCGCGAGATTCTCGGGTCCGGTCGACAGTGGGCTGATGTCGACGCGTTGCTTTAAGCCCGACACGCGTATCTCGAAGAACTCGTCGGTATTCGTCGAAAATATGCACAGAAACTTCAGGCGCTCGAGTAGAGCAACGCGCTCATCCTTGGCCTGCTCAAGCACGCGCGCGTTGAACTCGATCTGTGAGAGCTCGCGGTTGACGTAGTAGTCGGGGAGACTGAGGTCGACGGTGTCCAACGAAGCGGGCGGCGGAGCTGTTATTGGTGTTATGTCGCCCAGTATACGCGGCGCTGCTGGCTGGTCCGGCCGGAGTTTACAGAACGATGCGCCGGTGCTTGAGACACCGGTTTCTATGCGCTTTCGCCGGTTTCTGAGCTTGCCGCCGCACCTGAGCCGCCGAAAAGGCCGAATTGCGCACCGTTAGAGTGCATCTTGGCGGCTCTAATACGGTTTTCGGCTGTTTACGGTCTTGGAATCGGTAGAATGAACGCCGAATAAGAAGGGGGAGCCGAAATGGCATCCTTTGTCGAGGGGGGTCGGTTGCTGGCGGGGGCTCGCGGTCGTCGCGATGCTGGCGCAGCGCTGCGCGCGTGCTTCGAAACGGGCGAGGCTGAGCAATGCCAGTAGCGCCCGGCACACGTTTCGGTGCGTACGAGGTCGCTGAGGCCATCGGCGCCGGCGGTATGGGCGAGGTCTATCGCGCGACCGACACGACGCTCGAGCGCGACGTTGCGATCAAGGTGCTGCCGGCATCGTTTGCCGAGGACGCCGATCGTATCGAGCGCTTCGAGCGCGAAGCGAAGACGCTGGCCTCGCTCAACCATCCGAACATCGCCCAGATCCACGGGCTCGAGCGAAGCGATTCGACGACGGCGATCGTCATGGAGCTCATCGACGGGCCGACGCTGGCCGACCGCATCGCGGAAGGGCCACTGCCGGCCGATGAAGCACTGGGCATTGCGATGCAGATTGCCGATGCGCTCGAGGCCGCGCACGGCCAAGGCATCGTTCATCGCGACTTAAAGCCTGCGAACGTCAAGGTACGCACCGACGGCACGGTCAAGGTGCTCGACTTCGGTATCGCCAAAGCGCTGGACCTTCAAGCGACGAGCGGCCCGGGTGCACCGGCGATGACGACGCCTGCGATGACGCAGACCGGGATCATTCTCGGCACGGCGGCATACATGAGCCCGGAGCAAGCCCGCGGCAAGCCTGTCGATGACCGCACCGACGTTTGGGCGTTCGGTTGTCTGCTCTATGAGATGTTGACCGGGCAACCTGCGTTTGCCGGTGAGGACGTTGCGATCACGTTGGCGCGCATTCTCGCGAACGACACGGACATGAAGTCGTTGCCGGCGGCGATCTCGCCGGCCGTGCGTCAAACCATTGAGCTGTGTCTTCGCAAGGATCCTAGGAAGCGCATTGCCGACATTCGCGATGTGCGTCTCGCGCTCGAGGGCTCCTTCGACACGATTCAAGCGCAGGGTGGACCGAAGCTCGTCGAGCGCAAGCCCGCGTGGCGGCGTGCGATGCCGTACGTCGCACCCGTTGCGACGGCAGCCATCGCGGCGCTCGCGATATGGACGATCATGCAACCGGCCCTACCGCCCGTCAATCGCTTCGACTATCAGCTGCCAGAAGACCAGGCGTTTAGGGCGCGCGTCGTGCGAGTCATTTCGATATCACCCGATGGGCGCCAATTCGTCTACAACGCGGACGACGGGCTCTTTCTGCGTACGATGGGCGAGCTCGAAGCGCGATTGATCGCCGGAACCGAACGAGATCTCGGCATTCCTGAATTCTCGCCTGACAGTCAGTCGCTCGCGTACGTAGATAGGGCGAGTGGTGAGCTTAGACGCATTGCGATCAGCGGAGGAGCCCCTGTGCTCATCGCGGCAGGTCTCGGCAATGTTTACGATCTGAGCTGGGAGGACGACGACACGATATTGTTTGCCCGACAGGAGGGTATTTTCCGTGTCTCCTCCAATGGTGGTTCGCCCGAGCTCATCATCGAGAGAGAGGACAGCGAGCCGCTCTCCGGGCCGCGACTGCTGCCGGACGGCGATTCACTCTTGTTGAGCGCTTCGTTCGGCGGCCAATGGGATCAAGGGCAGATTGTCGTGCAGTCACTCGCGACGGGTGAGCGGACCGTGCTGAT
>JAHEEN010000240.1 GCA_024640685.1 Rhodospirillaceae bacterium | reverse complement strand
TCAGCATCGAGTGGGCGGCTCACGGCGGCCGATGCAGATACTCGAACGGAGACTGGAGGGCCGAATGAAACAGTTCATAGTCGCACTGACGTTTTGTGTGGGTGCGATGCCCGCATCGGCACAATGGCTGGATCATCCGTGGCCGGGCGTCCCGCGCACGGGTGACGGTTCCCCGGACCTGTCTGCGCCGGCACCGCGTGGCGCCGACGGCAAGCCGGACTTGAGCGGCGTGTGGAACGGTCCGCGGCCCGTGGCCAGCATCGATGCCAGCGATCTGCAGCCGTGGGTTGCCGAGCTTGCTAGCCAGCGTCAGGAGGAATACTTCAAGACGCGCCCGTATTTTCAGTGTCTGCCGAGTGGGCCCGAGACGGAGCGTTTTGGAGGCTGGAAGCGCATCCTCCACACGCCGACCACGCTCGCGATTCTTAACGACGATCTAACCTATCGCGTGATCCACACGGACGGGCGCGAGCTCGAATCCGACCCTGCGCCGAGCTGGATGGGGTATTCGGCGGGACGCTGGGACGGCGACACGCTGGTCGTCGACAGTAACGGGTTCAACGACAAGACGTGGGTGAGTCGCTACGGGGTTTCGCACACGGCAGCGCTGCGAGTCACGGAGCGCTACCGGCGTCTCGACTTCGGTCACTTGCAGGTGGAGGTGACGTTCACCGATCCCGATGCGTTCCCCAAGCCATGGGGCTTTACGCTCAACATGGAGCTCGAGGCCGATACGGAGATGCTCGAGTCCGTCTGCGAGCGTACCAGCGATACCTGGGAAGGCACGCTTTCGGATGCCGCCGAGCGGGGAGTGTCCGTGTCACCGGAAGTGCTGGCGCGGTACGTCGGTAGCTATACTGGGATCTACGGTGGAGGCGAGCGGACCTACGAAGTATCGCTATCCGACGGCGGATTGATTGCGACCATCGCAGGCGATTACCAGCCGCGAGGCCTCGGTGCCGCCGGTCTCGACGCGGGTGCGCCGCGGGTGCTCGTACCGCTATCGGAGACGCTGTTCGAAGGCCTCGGTCTCGGCTACCGGTTCATCGTCAACGACGATGGCGTGGCGACGAATCTCATCGTGACGCACGTTTCCGGCGACTATAACTATGCGCGGCGGGAGTAGTCGCCGCGCATAATGTTTTCGCTTACGCGGACGCCACCGGAATGCCTGCGATCTTAACGTCGATCGAGAACAGCGCGCTTCGGCTCGTGAAGTAGAGCGTCCTCCAGTCACTACCGCCAAATGCGACGTTGGTCGTGCCTGAGTGACCGTGGACGATACGGCCGAGCTTGGTCCCGTCGGGATCGATGATGTAGAGACCGCCGGCGCCGCCGCAATAGAGGTTCCCTGCGGAATCCACTTTGACGCCATCGGGCACACCGGGCTCATCACCGCTGAGGTCGACGAGCGTCCGGGCCGTCTCGAGCGCCGTCGTGCCGTTTGCTTGTAGGTTGTACGCGCGAATATTTCGACGCCGGGTATCGGAGACGTAAAGAACACTTTCGTCCGGAGACAGCGCCAGCCCGTTCGGTCGCACCATGTCATCGACGATTCTCGACATCGTGCCGAGGTCGGCCGAGACACGATAGACACCCGGGACCGTGACATCCCATTGATCGGGCGCGGCGGTTCCGCCGGGATCCGTGAAGTAGATCGCGCCGTCGGATTTCACGATCACGTCGTTCGGGCGCAGTAAGCGCTTGCCGCCGAAGCTGTTGGCGATGACCGTCAGGCTGCCGTCGGCCTCGTAACGGGTCACGCGTCGCGTCAGATGCTCGGCGGATACGATGCGACCTTGCAGATCGCGCGTCAGTCCGTTGGCTTGGTTGTTCTGCTCCATGACGACGCTGACGCCTTCGCCGGGCGTATAGCGAATGCGTTGGGCAGCGTCGATATCGTTGAAGAGCAGGTAGCCGTGCTCGGCGATCCACACCGGACCCTCCGCTGGCCCATTCGGGCCGCCGTACCCGCTGGCGAGCTCGCGTATCGGGGCGGACGTGTCGACGATATTGTCGAGTTTGCGGTGTAACCTTTCGATGCCCATCGGCGGCTGTGCCCACAGACTGCGCGCCGGGGCCAGTGCTGAAAGGCCACCCAGCACGCCGGCCGTGCGGATGACGCTCCGACGTGAAACTGCGTAACGCATAGCGAAATCTCCTTCGCTCGTTATTCCGTCATTGTGGCACGCGTTCGTCGATCGGCACGTAGTCGCGCGGCTCGGGGCCGTCGTAGACGGTCAGCGGGCGGATAAGAATATTGTTCGCGTACTGTTCGAGCACCTGCACGACCCAGCCGGGAATTCGCCCGACCGCGAAGATCGGCACGAACAAATCCTGCGGGATACCGTGAAGGAAATAGACGACGCCTGCATAGAAGTCGACGTTGACGTTGACGCCCAGTCGGGCATAGGGCTGCATCGCGATCTCGACGGCCTTCAGGATCTCGAACCACTTCGGCTCGCCCATCTCGAGCGACAGTTTCTCGACGCCGGCGCGCATGTGTCGTGCGCGCGGGTCTTCGGCGCGGTAGACGCGGTGGCCGAAGCCCATGATCGGCTCGCGGTTCTTCCGCTTGGACTTGACGTATGCCGCAGCATTAGCCGGATCGCCGATCTCTTGCGCCATGATCATCACGTTCTCGGCTGCACCGCCGTGAGCCGGGCCTGACAACGCGGCGACCGCGGCCGTCAAGCTCGCATGCAGGTTCGCACCGGTCGCGGCGACGACGCGTGCGGTGAACGACGACGCGTTAGTCCCATGCTCGGCATGCAGCACCATATCGGTGTCCATCAGCGCGGCCGCGTCGTCGCTCGGCGCCTCGTCCTTGAGCATGTAGAGGAAGTTCGCTGCGTGCGGCAGATCGTCGCGCGGCTCGACCGGCGCGAGCCCCTGCCGTATTCGATGGTGGGCTGCGACGATGGCCGGCGTCTGCGCCGTGATGCGTATCCCTTTGCGCAGCGTCGCCTCCGGAGAGTTGTCGTCGACTTCCGGATCGAACGCGCCGAGCGCCGACATTGCCGAGCGCAAGACCTCCATCGGATGCGCGCTCGCAAGCGACTCGATGACGTCGAATACGCTTTGCGGCAATTGACGCGCGTCGACGAGCGATGCATTGAATGCATCGAACTCGGTGCGCATCGGCAGCTCACCGCGCATCAACAAATAGCAAACTTCCTCGAAGCTCGAGTGCTCTGCCAAATCATGGATCGAGTAGCCGCGATATCGCAGCTCACCGGCACGGCCGTCGATCGAGCTGACCGCCGAGCGCTCGAAGTACACGCCGTTGAGGCCGCGATGAATCTTGATGGTTTCGTCATTCGCACTCATCGAATTATCCCGTTTGTCACCCGCTTCGTTATCACCGGGCATAGCGATGCCTTCGCCACCGTTTCTCGGTACGCATCAGGTGGGCTAGTGCTGGGTTAATTTGGGCCGAGCTTGATATAGCCGTCGTACTGGAAGCGCAGCAGTGTCGTCAGCGCCCAGTAATCGAGCTGGACTTCGGGCAGCAAATCGGCGGGATCGATCTTGCGCGCGATCAACGCCTGGCCGCACTGGCGAATGTCGACGCCTTGGGCCTTCAGTTGCCGGATCAACTCGATGTTCGGGTTGTCGTGGCCGTCGTGGCGAGCCTTGTAGGCGTCGTTTCTCAACGCATTCTCGGTCGAGGCCCGGTGTAGCACGATTGCAATCTGCCGGTTTTTCTCCGGCACGCCGTTATTGGCGAGCGTGTTGATGAAGCGCGCGACGTTGACCAGTCGCGGATTGACCTCGCTCGGGTCGTCCGGTAGGCCGACGATGTCGAACACGACCTTGTACTCGATGTTGGGGTCGGGCATCTCGACGGCGCCCGGGACATCGAGCTCGGCGCCGACGTGCGGGATCGGCATCGCGCGATCCGATTGCGCGTAGCCTGTCGACACTGCGCCAACTGCCAGCGCGGCGAACGTGGTGATTGCGGTCAACGAGCGCATGTCGTTTCTCCGAGGACTTCGTTGGTAGGTGCAGTAGGCTCGATGGGTCGCGGCCCTGTCAAGCGACAGGCCGCCGGTTGCCCGGCCGGCTTCGCGGCAGCGCGGCGTTGCTTGAAGCGTGCGCCCAAACCCGAATAATAGGCCGCTCTCGTGGATTGACCGACACTCAAGGAGCCCCGCAGTGAGCATACAAACTAGAACGATCGACTACACCCAGGACGGCGATACTTTCGAGGGGTTCCTGGCTTGGGACGACAGCGCAGCCGGGCCGCGCCCGGGCGTCGTCATCTCGCATGCATGGGGTGGCGCTGGCGAGTTCGAGCAAGAGCGTGCCCAGGACATTGCCAAGCTCGGCTACGTCGGCTTCGCGCTCGATCTTTACGGCAAGGGCATTCGTGGCTCGGACCCTGAAGAGAACGCGAAGCTCATGCAGCCTTTCCTAGGCGATCGAGCGCTGCTGCAAAAGCGCATGCATTTGGCTGTCGATACGATCCGCGCACAGGACGAGGTCGATGCGTCCAAGGTCGCCGCAATGGGCTACTGCTTCGGCGGGCTCTGCGTGCTCGATCTCGCACGCACGGGCTCGGACGTGCTCGGCGTTGCGAGCTTCCACGGCCTGTTCGTGCCGCCGGGCAACACCGAGGGCAACAAAGTGACGGCCAAGGTCATCGCGTTTCACGGCTGGGACGATCCGCT
>JAHEEN010000055.1 GCA_024640685.1 Rhodospirillaceae bacterium | reverse complement strand
CGCAGCGCATCGAGCTCGCGCGTGCCGATCGAAATGCCGAAGAAGTACTGCGCGATCTCAGGCAGCAGATGCGCCTCGTCGACAACGATTGCCTCGGCGCCCGGCAACAGCTCGCCGAAGCCGGCGTCCTTGAGCGCGAGATCCGCGAGCAACAGATGATGGTTGACGACGACGACGTCGGCAGCCAGTGCGCGGCGCCTTGCCTTGACGACGAAGCAGTCCTCGAGCCAATCGCAGTCGCCGCCGAGGCAGTTGTCGGCGGTCGATGTGACCCAGGACTTGCGGGCGAAGCCATCGCTCAAGTCCGTGTAGTCGTTCAGATCGCCGCTGTCACTAACCCGGCCCCAACGCTCTAGCGCACCGAGACCGCCGAGGTCGGACGCCGCGCCGAAATCGCCCCGCTGCGCAATTGCCAGGCGATGCCAACACAGGTAGTTACCCCGCCCCTTCAACAAGGCCACGCAGACAGGCCGGCCGATCGCACCGGCCAGCGCCGGCAAGTCGCGGCCGTAGAGTTGGTCCTGCAGCGTCTTCGTGCCGGTCGAGATCACGGCCCGCTGCCCGGCGAGCAACACCGGCACGAGGTACGCAAATGTCTTTCCAATGCCGGTGCCGGCCTCGACGGCCAGCGTGCGCCCCTGGCCTAGCGCATCCCAAACGAGCGCCGCCATCTGCGCTTGCGATTCGCGGTAGGCGTAACCGGCAAGCTCTCGAGCGAGCGGGCCGTCGCTTTCGAATACCGTTCGAGGATCTAGCATGGCGTAACTATAGGGCTCAAAGCGCGCGCAGACACGCCGCTAATCGGTCATCGGCGCGATGATATAAGAGTCCGGCATCGCTGAGGAAACGGCGCTTGCAGGGAGCGCACATCGGCGCCGTTCTCGTTATACTTCCGCCCCAAACTGCGAACCGACGTCGAGAATCCATGAACACCCGACTGAAAGCCCTAAGCGACTGGGTCGCTGAGGTGGCCAAGCTCACCCAGCCCGAGCGCATCCATTGGTGTGACGGCAGCGAATCCGAATACCAAACGTTCGTTGCCGAGATGCTCGAATCGGGCGATCTGATCGAGCTCAATCAGGACAACTACCCGGGCTGCTATCTGCACCGCTCGGACCCGAACGACGTCGCTCGCGTCGAGCATCTGACGTACGTCTGCACGAGCCGTCAGGAAGACGCCGGACCCAACAACAACTGGATGGCGCCAGCCCAAGCCAAGCAGATGATGCTCGACTTTTATGCCGGCTGCATGAAGGGCCGCACGCTCTACGTGATCCCGTACTGCATGGGCCCGCTGGGCTCGCCGTTCGCCCGCTATGGCGTCGAGCTGACCGACAGCACGTACGTCGCTGCGAACATGTACTTGATGACCCGCATGGGCAAGCCCGCGCTCGAGCACATCGAGCAGACCGGCAGCTTTATTAAAGGTCTGCACTCGGTCGGCGAGCTCGACCCTGATCGCCGTTTCATCATGCATTTCCCCGAGGAACTGACGATCATGAGCTACGGCTCGGGCTACGGCGGCAATGCATTGCTCGGCAAAAAGTGCCATGCGCTGCGGATTGCGAGCTATCAAGCGCGCACCGAAGGCTGGCTCGCCGAGCACATGCTGATCGTCGGCATCGAAAGTCCAGAGGGAGAGACGAGCTATCTGGCGTGCGCGTTCCCGTCGGCGTGCGGCAAGACGAATCTGGCGATGCTGATTCCGCCCGAGCACTACAAGGGCTGGAAGGTCTGGACACTCGGCGACGACATCGCGTGGATGCATCTCGACGACGAGGGTCAGTTGCGCGCCGTGAACCCGGAGGCCGGCTACTTCGGCGTAGTCCCCGGCACGAATCGCAAGACGAATCCGAACGCCTTCGACACGATCACGCACGACACGATCTTCACGAACGTCGCCGTCACAGCCGACAACGACCCGTGGTGGGAGGATAAGGATGGTGGCGAGCCCGTCATTGATTGGCGTGGGCGGCCATTCGATGCGAAGAAAGGTCCGGCAGCGCATCCGAATTCCCGCTTCACGGTGACCGCGAAGAACAACCCGAGCTACTCGAGTCTCGCAGAGGCGCCGGAAGGCGTACCGATCTCGGCGCTCGTGTTCGGCGGCCGCCGCCGCGAGCTCGCACCGCTCGTCTATCAAGCAAAAAGCTGGGCGCACGGCGTGCTCGTCGGCGCGAGCGTCGCGTCGGAGACGACGGCCGCGGCGACCGGCAAGGTCGGCGTCGTACGCCGCGACCCGATGGCAATGAAACCGTTCTGCGGTTACAACTTCGGCGACTACTGGCAACACTGGCTGAGCTTCGAGGAACGCGCGGCCAAGCTGCCGGAAATCTTTCACGTCAACTGGTTCCGGCGCGATGCCGATGGCAATTTCCTTTGGCCAGGCTTCGGCGAGAACCTTCGCGTGCTCAAATGGATCATCGATCGCTGCGAACAGCGCGTCGATGCCGTCGAGCAACCGATCGGCTACTTACCGAAGCCCGCGGACATCGACGTCGAAGGCTTGGATGTGTCGCCGGATACGCTTGCGCAGCTGCTCGCGGTCGACGTGAGCCAATGGAGCGAAGAGCTCGCCCACATCGACGAATATCTGCAGTCGTTTGGCAGCCGGGTCCCGGAGCAACTGCTCGCGGAGCACGGCAAGGTCAAAGCCGCGTTCGCCGATTGAAACGACCGCGTCGTCAGCCGGTCGTCATCCTTCGACGCGGTAATGGACCGCGAGATCGCTGTCGGGCTGCGCGACGCGGCCGAGCCCAATGACGCCCTCGCCGCTTAGCGGCGTGCTGTCGCGGCGAACGTAGTACTCCTCGCCATCGCTCGTACGTATGAACGTGCCGTTCGTGCTCGCGTCGACGAGTATGAAGCGGTCCTTGCTCGCCTCGATCGTCGCGTGGATCCTTGAGATCAGACTCCCTTTGATGACGACGTCGTTGTCCTCGGAGCGGCCGAGGCTCGCGGTCTTGCGGCCTTCTCCCACGATGATGTCCTTGCCCTCGAATCGCAGCGTCAACTTTCTGCTCCCGCGCCGCGGCTCGAAGCCGACGGTCGGCAGCATGTTTGTCGCCTCGTCGGGCTGCCACATGACCTCGAACAGCAATACCTCATCGGCGCGCCCGCGTACCGTCGCAACGTCGATCTCACGGCACAGCGACTGCCACTCGGGTGAGAGCTGCGACACCATGCCGGCCGTCGTGATGATCTGACCGGCCTTGGCCTGGCTCGTCATTCGGTTAGCCGTGTGCACGGCCGAGCCGAACACGTCGTGGCGCTCCTCGACGACGGCGCCGAAGTGACAGCCGATTCGGATTGCGACATGACCGCTGGAATGCGCAAGCTCGGGGTCGGTAGAAATGCGCTCTTGCATGCGCTGCGCGGCGTTCATCGCATGGTCAGCCGACTCGAACGTCGACATAACCTCATCGCCCATCGTCTTGATGACGCTGCCGTTCTCCGCCTCGGTGGCCTCGCGCATGACCTCGAGCGAGCGTGCGACCATCGCGCGCGCCTGATCATCGCCGAGCTGCTCGTAGAGCTGCGTGCTGCCGACGACGTCGGCAAAAACGATCGCGAGCTCGACATCCCGACCCATGGAATAAAGTCCGTTAAGTGCGGACTCCGGATTATACGCAATCGCCCGCGCCTCACAGCAGCGCCGCGCGGCGGGGAATATCAGCGCTGTGCGACGATATACGCGATCCAGGCCAGGTCGGCCTCGCCTTTCGAGTCCGGTGAGAACTCACCGTTGCCTTCGCCGTCCTCGTCCTCGCCTTCCCAGTAGACGGTGACGTTCGAGAAACCGGCCTCTTCGAGCAGCTCGCGAAGCTCGGGCAATGTCCAAACCCGCCATGTGTAGCTGAACGCGCGTTTGAGCTTCGAACCGTCCGGGAACTTGAAGTGGATGTAACAAACCGCGCGGCTCGTCACAGGCTCAAACTCGGCTTGATCCCAAATGTACGTAAAGCCGTCGTACTTCGTCTTCTCTTTCTGCTCGATATAAGCTTCAGAGCCGCCGTACGCATCGAGAAAGAAAATGCCGTCATCAACGAGCACTTCGCGTACGCTCTGGAAGTAAGAACGCAGCTGCTCGCGCGTCTGGAAAATCCAGTAACTGAAGTTGAACGCGCCAACGATATCGACCTGCGTCGTCGATACATTCAATACGTTGTCATTGAGCAGCTGTACGCGCGCGCGCTTGGCTTCGGGCAAGCGGCTGACGCGGTTTTTCCGACCCCAATCGAGCACGTCGGCGTCGATGTCGACACCGATCGCATAGTGGTCCTCGCCGGTACGCACCCATTCGCAGGCCGCGCTCGCCGTGCCGCAGAAGTCCTCGCGATAACTCTTGCCGTCGCGGCCGCGGAGCTCGCGAAACGTATTCTGCAAGAACTCGATCTCGGGCTCGACGCATTGCACAGCCGCTTCGTAGAGCTCGTGGATGTCGGCCTCCTCGGCCATCGTGCGTTTCTTTTTCCGTTGCGCGGTCATCAGGCCACCTCGGGTCGTGCGTCTTGCGAGAGTTAACGATTGGCGCGGCATTGTAGCGGGATTGCATGCCGAACGCTCGAACAAAATCGGAACTAAATCAGCGGAACTAAAACGGGGTCGAACCGCAATTTTCCTCCAAGCTGGTGACGCCACCACTCCGACCTCGAAAATTGCGGTTCGACCCCAAATTACGCAGTGCGCGCAGGCCTGCCGCGCCGTCGGGCAACTCGCCGAGAAACCGGCGCCAGCGGCGCGCGCCCGGCTTGCCTGCGTAAAACCCCATCCAATGGCGCGTGACAGTGCGCAAACGCGAGCCGCGCTCGAGCTCCGCCTCGGCATAGCGACACAATGCATCGAGCACGGACTCGGCATCCGGCAGTGCGCCGCCGTAAAGCCGCGCATCGATTGCGGCGAGCAACCAAGGATCGTGATAAGCGGCACGGCCGAGCACGACGCCGTCGACGTGCTCGAGCTCATCGATTGCGACAGCCTCCGCGTCGAGACCGCCGTTTAGGATAACTTCGAGATTCGGAAAGTCGCGCTTGAGCCGGTGGACGCGTCCATAGTCGAGCGCCGGCACATTACGATTCTGTTTCGGACTCAGGCCTTTGAGCCAGGCTTTGCGCGCGTGCACGATCAGCGTCCGGCAACCGGCAGCTTCGACGGCTGCGACGAGGTCGCATAAAAACTCGTAGCTGTCGTGCTCATCGATACCGAGCCGCGTCTTGACGGTCACCGGCAGGTCAGTCGCCTTGCGCATCGCGCGAACACAGTCGGCAACGAGCGTAGGCTCGGCCATCAACGCCGCACCGAAGCAACCGGCTTGCACGCGGTCACTCGGGCAACCGACGTTCAGATTGACCGCGTCGAAACCGGCACGCGCAACCGTTTGCGTCGCAGCTGCTAGGATACTCGGGTCGCTACCGCCGAGTTGCGCAGCAACCGGGTGCTCGCTGTCGTCGTAGGCGAGCAACCGCTCGGCATCGCCACGGACGATCGCAGCGGCGGTCACCATCTCAGTGTAAAGCCACGCGTTCGGAGCGACGAGCCGCAGCAGATAGCGACAGTGCCTGTCGGTGCGGTCCATCATCGGCGCGACCGACAAGCGATGCGGTGGCCCGTCGAAACTCGTCATTCGAAGCTCTCGCACGGCGTACGTCAGCCGACGGTCGCGCCGGTGCCGGTTGCAGTCTCTGCGATTAAATGATCGACGACTACGCGCCCAGCCTCTTCCGGGCTTGCACCGTCTTTGATGGCCGCGGCATGAGCGCGGAGCTGGCGATGTGCGCTCGTGCCATGAGCCAGGATGTGGTGCAGGTGCTCGACCTCGGCGACGCAATCGAGTTCGGCCGCGTCCTCGGCAATCAAGTCGAGCAGCTCCTCGACGAGTTGCGGGAACGGCATGATCCGCCCTTTGCCGAGATCGATGAGGCCTTCGTCGGTGCCGTAGCGCATCGCGCGCCAGCGATTCTCATTGAGCAACAGCTGTGAATAGATCCGCCAACGCTGGTTGGCCCGTCGCAAGCGCCACAGCATGCGCAGGATGCACGCGACCACCGCCGCAAGGCACAACGCATCCTCGAGATGCGTGCAGACGTCCATGATGCGCGTCTCTAGCGTCGGATAACGGCCGCTAGGACGGACGTCCCACCAGATCATCGTCGAATCCGGGATCAGGCCCGCGTCGACCATGATTTTTATGTGCCGCTGATAATCGCCGAAGCTGTCGAAGCGCTCTGGCAGGCCCGTCCGCGGCACTGCATCGAAGATCGTCAGCCGATACGATTTCAAGCCCGTATCCTCGTTGCCCCAGTACGGCGACGAGCACGACAGCGCGAGCAGGTGCGGCAGAAAATAGCTGTACTGATTCATCAGGTCGATCCGCAGCTCGTCGTCGTCGATGCCGACATGGACATGCATGCCGCAGATCACGAGCCGCCGTGCGGCCACCTGCATTTCTTGCGACAACGCCGCGTAGCGCGACTTCTCGGTGTACTTCTGCTGCGACCAGCGGGCGAATGGGTGCGTCGACGCGGCGATTAGACGCAGATCGTGCTCGGCCGCGACCTCGATGATCATTTTGCGAAGCTCGGCGAGCGCGGTCCGAGCCTCGCCGATATTGCGGCAGATCCGGGTGCCGACCTCGATCTGCGAGCGCAGCAGCTCCGGACTGACTTGCTGATCGCCGCAGCGCGCGACGCATTGATCGAGCAGCGTCGACGGCGACGTTTGAATCAGGTCACGCGATACGGGATCGACGAGCAAGTACTCCTCTTCGATGCCGAGCGTGAACGACGGCTCGTTCATGGTCGTTGCTCCGTCGCGCCGGTCACGAATGGCGTGTACAGCGCCTCGCTACCCAACACGGCTGCCAGTGCATCGCCGAGCAGCATGGCTATTCGCTGTTGCCCGTCACTGTCGGCGATCAAATCCTGGCGAATCTCGATCCCGACGTGCGCGAACCCGCGGGGCTCGGCGTGATGATCGATCGTGAAGTCGGCCGGATGCCTGCCCGAGTAGGGTTCGTTGTCGCCGACGACCAAATCGCGATGCGTGCGCAACGCGGCGAGCAGCGGCACTGCGAGGCGCGGATCCTTATCCCACAAGATACCGAAGTGCCATGGCCGCGCGACGCCATGCAACGTCGGCGTGAAACTGTGGATCGCGACGAACACCGGGCAGCTGTCGCGCTCGCAACGCGCGCCTGAGACACGGCTGACGGCCTCGTGATAAGGCTTGAACAGCGCGCGGGCCCGCCATGCGCGGGCCTCGACGCTCAAGCCGAGATTGCCGGACACGAGCACACCGTCGCTGATCGCCGGGAATGCCGTCGGGTCCTCGAGATCGCGGTTGAGGTCGATGACGAGCCGTGAGTAGCCGCCGAGCACGGCGTTGGCTGACAGGCGTTCGCTCAACAGTCGCGTCACGGCGCCAGCACCGATGTCCCAGGCGATGTGCCGCTCGAGGTGAGCCTGTGTCAGGCCGAGATTGTCGAGCACGATCGGCACGCGATTGCTCGCGTGGTCGCATACCAGCACGATCGGTCGTGGCTCGGGATGCTCGATGACTGCAAACGGCGGCGGTTCGTCACCGGCCAGCAGTGCTTCGGTCAAACGCTCCGTGTCAGCAACCATGCAATCGACGCCATAGGAAAAACTCGGGATCGCGCAGTGTAGCGTAGATAATTTGGGGTCGAACCGCGGTTTTAGAGATTAGTGCCAAACCGAGGTATTCGAGAATGCGCCAGGCGGCGCGCGCGTGCTACGAAAAACCGCGGTCGACCGCGATTTATCCAGGCTCCGGCTCGGGCTGGCGCTCCTTCAAGCCCGGCAGGTCGCCGACGGATCGCGGCGGCGCGATATGGTAGCCCTGCGCGTAACAGATCCCGAGCTGACCAAGCCGCTTCATGACGTCGCTGCTCTCGACGCGCTCTGCGATCGTCTTAACGTTGAGCGCCCGGGCCATGTTCGCAATCGCCTCGACGACCGTGTGATCCGCGGAATCGCGGATCACGTTGCGCACGAAGCTGCCGTCGATCTTCAGGAAGTCGACCGGCAGGTTCTTCAGATACGTCAGCGACGATACGCCGCTACCGAAATCGTCGAGCGCGAACATGCAGCCTTGCGCACGCAGCGTCTTCATGCAGTGGATGACGTGCGACAGATTTGCGATCGCCGCGGTTTCCGTAACCTCGAAGCACAGCGTATTGTCAGGCACGTCGGCTTCGGCGAGGCGCTCGAGCATCATCTCTAGAAACCGCGCGTCGTTGAGCGTCGTGCCCGACACGTTGACGGCCAACGTATATTGCTCGACAGGATCTGTGCTGCGGCAAACGAACTTGTTGAGAATCTCCTCGATGACCCATCGATCGATGCTCGGCATCAAGTTGTATCGTTCGGCAGCCGGAATGAACGCGTGCGGCGGGACGAACTCGCCGGCCTCATCGCGCATGCGCAAGAGAATCTCGTACTTCGGTATCGGATCGACGTGGCCTGCGATCGGCACGATCGGCTGATAGAACAGCTCGAAGCGGTTCTCGTCGCGGGCTTGATTGATCTGTGCGACCCATTGCATCTCGCGATGTCGCTCGGCTGCGTCGCCCTCCTGATAGACGTGGATGCGGTTGCGACCGAGATCCTTGGCAACGTAGCAGGCGACATCGGCCTGACCGAGTAAGTCGTTGACGCTCGCCATCTCGGCAGCGATCTCGACGATGCCGATACTCACGCCGACCTGCATGCTGCTGCCGCGCCAGACGAACCGGTAGCCGGAAATCGCCTCGCGCAACGACTCGCCGACGCCGACGGCTTGGGCGAGCGTGCACTCCTCGAGCAACACGGCGAACTCGTCGCCGCCTAGCCGTGCAAGCACGTCGCAACCCCGCACGCGTGTCTGCAGCAGGTCGCCGAGCTGGCGCAGCAACAAATCACCAGCCGAGTGCCCGCACGTATCGTTGACGACCTTGAACTGATCGAGATCCATGTAGAGCAGCACGTGGGGCTCGCTGCCTTCCCTCTTGACGCGCGCCAGTGCGTCCGTCAAGCGCTCCTCGAACGCGCGACGATTGATCAAGCCCGTCAACGAGTCGTGACTCGCCTGGTATGACAGCTTGCGATGCAGCTGGCGCGCATGGCGAACGTCGTGGAACACCATGACGGCGCCGAGAATCTCGCCGCGCGCATCCTGAATCGGCGCAGCCGAATTCTGAATCGCAACGTGCGCGCCGTCGTCGCCTACCATTGCGACGTTATCCGACAAACCGACGACCCGGCCCTGACGCAGCGCGCGGCGCACTGGGTTCTCGACCGGCTCGCCGCTTTGATCGTCGACGAGCTGCAGAATCTCCTCGATCGCGCGACCGTGCGCGCGTCGCCGCTCCCAGCCGCAAAGCTCCTCGGCGGCGGGATTCAAATAGTCGACTTTGCCATCGGCGTCGGTCGTGATGACCGCATCGCCAATCGACTTCAGCGTGACCTGCGCGCGCTCTTTCTCTTTGAATAGTGCCTGCTCGGCGAGCTTGCGCTGCGTGATCTCGGTCAGCGTGCCCTCGTAGTAGAGCAGTGCGCCTTCGCTGTCGCGCACCGCGCGCGAGTTCTCGAGCACGAGGATGATCGCGCCGTCCTTGCAGCGCAGCGCGTATTCGAAGTTGCGCACGCGACCGCTCGCCTCGAGCTCGGCCATCAGGCTGCCGTAGGCGTTCATGTCGACATGGTGCTCGCGCGCGCGGCCGGCTGCTTGCAACTCGTCGAAATTCGCAAAACCGAGCATTGTGACGAGGGCCGGATTTGCCGACTGCCATCGGCCTTGGGCATCGATCTGAAAGACGCCGTCGACGACGTTGTCGAATAGCTCGCGGAATCTGAGCTCGCTGGCCTTGAGCTCCTCGACGTTGCGGAAGTGACGAATCGCGATCGCCGACAGCTGCGTCAGGCGCTTGACGAGGCTCAAATCGCTCGGCGCGCAGCCGTGCGGCGAGTCGAAATACATTGCGAGCGTACCGCAGACGCCGCTGCCGCCGACCTCGATCGGGCTCGAGCAGCAGGCTTTGATGCCGGCTGCGAGCGCGGGCTCGCGCAACGGACCTGAGAGGCTATCGCGCGCCAGGTCGCGGACGACGATCTGGCGGCCGAGCATCGCGGCCGCGCCGCAGGGCCCGGCTCCCATCTGCACGGGTACCGACGCGAGCGCGTCGCGCAACTGCTGCGGCAATTGCGTTGCTGCCGTGAGCTCGAGGTGCCCGCCTTGTGGCGTCATCAGCATCAGCGCCGCATGCGCGCCACGATAGACATCCTCGATGACGGCGACGATCGCCGCCAATGTCTCGGCTAGCGGTCGATTCGATGCAACGAGCTCTAGCACGCGGCGCTCGCCGGTTGCGACGAGCTCCGCGCGTCGCCGCTCGCTGATATCGATGATGCTCGCACGAATCAGGCGCCGATCCGACGACGGCAAGCGAATGAAGCGAACCTCGCACGGCATCTCGCGTCCGTCCGCGTCGCGATGCTGCCACTCGAACACCGGGCGGCTGCCCTCTAGAGCACTGTCGATGTAACCGCGGACGGGCCCGAACGACGGCTTGCCGTCGATCTGCTGCGATGCGGAGATCGCTTCAGGGCCGATTGCGAGCAGCTCTTCCTGTGTCATCTTGAAAAGCTCGGCCGCGTTGTCGTTGGCTTCTATGAATCGGCTTGCGTCGACATCGAGCACGACGATCGCCTCGGGCGCGTTCTCGACGAGCGCGCGATATCGTGCTTCGCTGTCGCGCAACGCTGTCTCGTTGCGCATTCGGTCGCTGATGTCGCGCAGCGACAGCACATAGCGCACCGAGTCGCGGTTCAACACCATGCTGACGGTCAGCTCTGCCTCGAAGAACTTGCCGTCGTCGCGACGCGACTGCACGAGCTTCGGCGCAAGGTCGAGCATCGTGTCGCCGAGTCGTTTCGAGAGCTGCGACAACACCGGGCCCGGCGGATCGATCTCGGGCACGAACGCTGAGACCGGGCAGCCGAGCATTTCGCTCTCGGTCGCGCCGAACACGCGCTGTGCGGAGAAGTTGACACTCGCGATATTGCCGTCGAGATCGGTCGTCAGGATCGCATCCTTGACGCTCTCGAGGATCGCCCGGACCGCGCTGGCGCCGATTTCACCGTCTCCGCTCAGCGTGCGCTCGACGCCCTCGGCGTCGCGCGCATCCGCGGTTTCCCGCGACTCGGCGGTCGGCGTGTCGTCGGCTTCGGGCCTTGCGACGTGCATCGTCTGCTCGGGCGCAGCAGATTCTTCCGACGACGGCTCGACAGACGCCTCGGCGGCCATCGTCGCCGTATCGGACAGCGTATCGCGAATGCCGCCGAGCGCTCTGCGTAGGGACGTGCGGCTTTCCTCGGCCGTCTGGCCGAGTGCCTCTGCAATGCGTTCCTTGAGTCGATCGTTCACGCCGTCACGCCTCATCGAGCGCTGGCGACGCCGCAGTACGCGGGCACGGAATAAAGCCAGACTCGGTCAGCGTGAATGCTACGGTGGAGGCTTCCAGACCGCCGTGACTAGCGTCTCGTTTGGCGTCGGGTGGAAGCCCGAATGCACAATGATTTCGGTAACTTGCGACGTACTACAGCGCTGCCGAGGCTACCGGTGCCCTTAGCGCGGTGCGGGCAGTGAGATGATGCGCTCGCCGTCGGCATCGACCGAGACCGTACCCGTCGCAGGCGGCTCGACAGCCGCGCCGCCGACGTCGATCGGGATCGTCACCGAGCGCGCCTGCCGGCGGCCGCCGATGTCGGCCTCGGCCAGAATTCTCAGGTAGTGCCTGCCCAGCGCCATTGGCGTGATTCGAATCGTCTCGACGCGCCGCTCGTTTGCGGCCGAGAACGCGAGCCGCAGCTGTGCAACCTCGGCGGGCACCTGTAGCCTCTCAGAACCGCTCAACGCAAGATTCAGCGCAGCCAATGCCGCCGGCGCGCGCGTTCTGAGCTCGATCTCCAGCGGCTGGCCGACCGTCGGCACACCGACGATCGCGTAGTCAACGTCGATCGGCGGCAGCGGTTTGCCCGGCGATGTCGGCGCGGCCTCGGCTAGCGCGGTTGCGGCGGTCGCGTCCTTGGCTGCCGTGATCTGGGCGACCGTCTTCTCCGGTATCTCGACGCGTGTATCGTTGCGCTCGCAGCCGCTAGCAGCGATTCCGAGCGCGGCTAGGACCGTAGCAATCATCGTGCATCTCGCGCTCATGGTTGCGTCACCTCCACATCGAAACAGGCGCGCCCGATCGGCGGGAACGCAGGATCGTCGCTCGCGTTCGTGTTCGTCCATTCGTAAACCTCGACGACGTATTCTGCGCTCGCTGCAAGCGAGCGCGTCAGCGTCTCGGTGCATTGCGCGAGCGCGGACGCCGTGCAGGCTGCCGTAGGTGTGCTGTCTGCGAACGCGATCGGCCCTGCGCGGTGCAGCCAGAGGTCGGGGTCGGTGCGCTCACCGCTCGGCGCACTCGTCGTCGTCGCACGAATCGTATGCGCGCCTGCGCCGCTCGTCGTGAAACGCAGATAGCGGCGTGAGCCGAGCTTGTTCGTAGCACCCGTGAACGTCAGGCTGAAGTCGTCGGTACTGCAGACTTGCTCGCCGCCGCCGTTCACCATCAGGCTCGTGTAGATCGGCAGCACGTCGGCGTTCGCCGGACTACCGGCGTTGTCCTCGCTCGTGCCGTACGCGTCGACGGTAGGCTCGATGTCCTGCGCGCCGAGCAACGCATCGATCGCCGCGGCGTCGGCGGCGTTGTTCGCCTTGATCGCGTTCATGAACGGGAACACGCTCGTCAATGCCGGCGTCGTACGCAGCTCGTTGACGAACACGTCGAAGATCGGGCCGAAGCCGAGATTGACCAGATCGGTCACGGTCGTGCCCGGTACGACGTCGACGTCCGCGTCGAACAGGTCGTAGAGGATCTCGTGCACGGAGCTCTCGCTAAACCAGCCGCGCTCGGCAACGTTCTCACCTTCGATGTCGATGTCGAAACCGCTGCCCTGACGCGGCCCCATCGCGTCTTTGTAGATCGGATCGGCGGTCGCGATTGCCGCAAATGCATTGCCCCATCCCTCGCCGAACGCGACGCGCATGTCGAGCTGGTCGCCAAGCGTATGCGGGCCGCCGATGCTGTCGGAACGTGAGAACATGTCCTCGAGGTAGTGAGCGAACTCGTGAACGATGACATGTGGGTCGTACTCGTCGGTGTCGTCGTCGGCAGCGCCGAGCAGGAAGATACCGCCACCGGGCCCGCCCCTGTAGAAGCTCGTGCCGATCTCCCCGGACGCCGGGTCCGCGATCCCATCTGCTGGCAATACCGGCCAGTTTGCCGGGCTCCAGTGAATCTCGAGCGGTGGGAAAACCACGCTTGGATCAGCCGACAGCACGAGATCGGCGGCAGCGCGAATCGTGTCGAGGATCGCGAGCGGCGCGGCCGCGCGCGGCTCGGCGTAAGAATTGCCGGTCCAGCCGGACGGTGCGTGCATGTCGTGCTGAATATCGGCACCGGTCGTGTTGAATGTTGCGCCCTCAATGACCCAGAGCTCATCGGGTTCACCCGGCTCGTGAACATTATTCTCCACGCGGACATTCATGTTCGAACTCACGAGCTCAGCCCGTACTCGCACGAACACATCGGAGAAGTTCTGCACGACGACCGAGTAGTCACCGACGTCGTCGGTCGCGCCGCTCGCAAGCACCGTGACACCGTTGGCTGCGTCGATGATCTGTATCTGCACGTTGCGTGCCGGTACGATCTCGGTCGCGCTGTAGTCGAGACACGTTGGTACCGGCACGCACGCACTCGACACTGGAACGCGGTCGAACGTGATCGTGCCGGACAGCGTGACGTCGCCCGCCGGCACGATCGTAATCGCCACCGTGCTCGTGTCGTGAGCGCCCTCGTTGTCGGTGACCGTCAGCTCGAACGAGATTTGTGTCGGCCCGGGCACGCCCGGTGCTGCGAAAAACGGCGCCGCCGTGTTGGGGTTCTCCAGCGTGACACCGGGGCCCGAGACTTGCTGCCACTCGAAGGTCGCAATCACGCCGTCGGGATCGGCGCTAGCCGTGCCGTCGAGCGCAACGTTGCCGAACTCGCTCAACGTGCGATTGAGGCCCGCGTCGGCGACCGGCGGCAGGTTAAGACCCGCGATCGGGTTGACGATGACATCGACGCGGTCGGTCGCGCTCGCCCCGCCGTTATCGATCACTTGCAGCTCGAACGTCAGCGTCTTGACGATGCCGACCGGCGGTGACGTGAGCTGCGTGACCGAAGCGTCAGGCGTGGCAAGCGTGACGAGTGGGCCTGCGACCTGGCTCCATCGGTACGACGCGATCGAGCCGTCGGGATCGGAGCTCGCGTTGCCGTCGAGCGCGACGCCAACTTGCTCGTCGACGATCTGATCGGCGCCGGCCGCAGCCGTCGGCGCCTGGTTTCGCGGCGTAGAGTCCGACTCTGAGTCCGAGCCACCGCTACAAGCAGCAAGCCACGCGGCGAACGTCGCGGTCCACAGTCCCTTGCGCAGATTCATCGGCTCCAAAAGCTCCCGTCCGCTCCGCACGCACCATGATAGCGTTGGCGGGCGCTCCCCGACAGCGGCTGGCGGCACCGCGAGGCGCGCAAGTCGTTGAGGCTAGCGGCTTTGGCACAGCGATACTGCGAACGGCGTCAGGGCAGTGCCATCTCAGACTGGTAGACTCCGCACAGGCACTTATGTCACGTCTTTACGGAATAACTGCATGACTGACAAAACAATTCTAGTCACCGGCGGCGCCGGCTACATCGGCAGCCACGTCGTGCGCCAGCTCGGCGGGCTCGGTGAGAACATCGTGGTTCTCGACGACCTCTCGACCGGATTCCGGCGGGCCGTGCTGCACGGCGAGCTCGTCGTCGGTAACACCGGCGATGTCGCGTGCCTCGATAAAATTTTCGAGCGCTTCGATGTCGACACGATCATGCACTTCGCAGCCCGGACGATTGTCCCGGAGTCCGTAGCCGATCCGCTGCGATATTACGGCAACAACACCTGCGCGACGCGAATGCTGCTGGAACGCGCTGCGAATGCCGGCGTCGAGCACTTCGTATTCTCATCGACGGCTGCCGTCTACGGGATACCTGAGGGCGGCGTCGCGGCGGAGACGACACCGACCGAGCCGATCAATCCCTACGGCCTGTCGAAGCTGATGAGCGAATGGATGCTCAGAGACCTCGCGGCCGTCAGCCCCTTGCGGCACGTGACGCTGCGGTACTTCAATGTCGCAGGCTCGGACCCCGAAGGCCGGATCGGCCAGTCGACGCCGAATGCCACGCTGTTGACGAAAGTCGCGTGTGAGGCCGTTGTGGGCAAACGGGAGTCCGTGTCGATCTTTGGGACCGACTACCCGACGCCCGACGGCACGGGCGTTCGCGACTACATCCATGTCGAGGATCTGGCTGATGCCCACATCAAGGCGCTGTGTTACCTTCGCGATGGCGGTGCCTCGACGACGCTGAACTGCGGCTATGGCCACGGCTACAGCGTCCGCGAGGTCCTCAACATGGTAGAACAAGTAGCCGGGTGTCGGCTCAACGTCATAGAAGCGGACCGCCGGGATGGGGATCCGCCGACGTTGATCGCGCAAGCGGCTCGAATACGCGAGACCCTGGGCTGGGAGCCCGCACTGGACGACCTCGAAGCGATCGTCGCGAGCGCTCTGAACTGGGAGCAGCGGCTCGCAGAGGATTCGTGGGCGGCCTGAGGCTGGCGCTGACGGCCAGGGCCGCAAAACTCCTCGGCTGAGGGAGATATGGCGGCACAACGAACATGAAGCTGGGTCGACCTCGAACGCTACTTGGCCTGATCCTGGTCGGCGTCGCCGTCCTGACGCTGCCGTTGCTGCTAACCGTCGCCAAGGCGGCGCTCGAGCTCGGCGAGCTGACGCGCGAGAGCCAGGCAGTCGTCGACGAGAGCCTGACAGCGACCCTCGAGAACCAACGCATCGCCAATCTGCTGTCGGACATGGAGCGCAACGCACGCCAGTACCTCGTACTGCAAAACGACGATCTGCTCGCGCTCTATGTCGATGGGCACGAGGCGCTGATGCGCAGCGTGACGTTTCTAGGCCGTCTGCCGCAACAGGAAGCGATGTCGACTGCGCTCCGCGGATTGACCCGCGATGCGCTCGCGCTCGAAGAAGCGCTCGTCAGTGCGCCTCGGGCGATCGGTGTCGACGAGATCGTAGAGCGCTTCCAGCGGATGACGCTCGCGGCACGGGAAATCAGTGAGAACATGCGCGTCGTCATCGCCGCACGGCTCGATGAGCTCGAGGAGACGACGCGCGCGACGCAGCAGGCGCTCGCCTGGCAGGCAGCGGCGCTGCTACCAGCCGCCGCGGCACTGGTTGTGTTGTTCCTGCTATTCGTCGCGCGCCCGATTCGCCAGGTCGACAGAGCCATTCGCGCGCTCGGCGAAGGTGAGTTCCAAAGCGCGATTGCGGTATCGGGTCCGCACGATATCGAGACGCTCGGTCGCCAGCTCGAATGGCTGCGCAGCCGGCTCAAGGAGAACACAGAGGAAAAAAACAAGTTCCTGCGCCACATGTCGCACGAGCTCAAGACGCCGCTGGCCAATATCCGCGAGGGCACGGAGCTGCTGCTCGACGGTGCTGTCGGACAGTTGGAGCAGCGCCAGCAGGAAGTCACGGGCATCCTCCGCGACAACGGCATCAAACTGCAGAAGCTCATCGAGAATCTGCTGACGTTCAGCGCGTGGCAGACGAAGACTGCAGCGCTCG
>JAHEEN010000239.1 GCA_024640685.1 Rhodospirillaceae bacterium | reverse complement strand
CGTCGATGCGCTCGCAATCATCCGAAGACAGCATGCCGAGCGCGGCAGACGTCTTCGCGGCGAGACTCGTACCGATGGCTACCGCTTCGCCGTGCAGCAGTGTGCCGTAGCCGGCGAGCGCCTCGAGCCCATGGCCGAAAGTGTGGCCGAGATTCAACAAGGCGCGGCGACCGCGCTCACGCTCGTCTTCAGCGACGACTTCGGCCTTGATCTCGCAACACCGCTTGATCGCGTAGATCAAGCTTGCGGGCTCAAACTGAATGAGCGCTTCGATGTTGGCCTCGAGCCACTCGAAAAACTCGGGGTCGACGATGAGCCCGTACTTGATGACTTCTGCGAGGCCGGCAGAGAACTCACGTTGCGGCAGCGTCTTGAGCGTGTCGATGTCGGCGATGACCGAGGTCGGCTGATAGAACGCGCCGATCATGTTCTTCGCGCGCGGGTGGTTCACGGCAGTCTTGCCGCCGACCGACGAGTCGACTTGCGCGAGCAGGGTCGTCGGAATCTGCACGAAATCGATGCCGCGCTGATAACTCGCGGCTGCAAAGCCCGTGACGTCGCCGACGACGCCGCCGCCGAGCGCGACGATCGTCGCGTCGCGGTGAAAGCCATGTTCGATCAGTGCATCGATGATGCGCGCGAACGTCTCGAGTGTCTTGTGTTGCTCGCCGTCGGGCAATACGAGCGTTGCGGCACCGGCCGGCAGCGCTTGCAGTAGCCGCGCCAGATACAACGGTGCGACAACGTCGTTCGTTACGACGAGCACCTGCCTTGACGGTATGCTCTTGGCAATGAGCGACGCGTCGCTCAGCAGCCGTTGGCCGATGTGGATCGGATAGCTGCGTGCGCCGAGATTGACAACGATGGTTTCCACGGCGCGAAGGTTCGCAGGGGCGGCTCAGTTTTGCAACGCTGCGCAGAGCTGCTCGACCAGTTCGCAGACGCTGTAAGCGACGGAACGCACACGCCGGCCCGTCGTGTCGATGCGTATGTCGGCGGTCGCGGTGTACAACGGCTCGCGAATCTCGCGCAGCCTGGTCAGCACGGCATGGGGGTCGTCGGTGTTGAGCAGTGGTCGGTGCCGTGTTCGGCTCGTGCGGCGCAATTGCTCGTCGATGCTCGTGTCGAGATATACGACGATCCCAGTCGCTTTCAGTCGTTCGCGATTGCTCGGGTCCAGCACGACGCCTCCGCCAGTCGCCAACAAGATCCCGTCGAGCTGCGTCAGCGCGGCGATGACCTCGCGTTCGCGTTCGCGAAACCCGGCCTCACCTTCCTTTTCGAAGATATAGGGTATGTCGACGCCAGTGCGTTTCTGGATCTCGTAGTCGCTGTCATAGAAGTCGAGCCCTAGCCTTTTCGCGACATAGCGGCCGACTGCGGTCTTGCCCGCACCCATGGGTCCGATGAGGTAAACGTTCTTCTTCCGCTGCACCCGCGCAGTCTAGTCGTAGGCGCGACAGAACCAAAGAAGCACGAGCAGAAAAGAAAAGGGCCAGCGTTTAGCTGGCCCTTCGTTCATCGTTCTACTGCGTTAGAGAGTGTCGGCACAAGTGGCGGACGATCCGAACGGGCTTATGGGACCAGGAGGCGCCGTGTTTTCGTTGCTGAAGTCTGTCGCCGCACCTGTCAGCACGAACGTAGAGCCCTCGGCAAACTCCGTTCCTTGCACCGTCGCAGTTGCTTCGAGACGGACCTTGACGTACTGGGCGTATTCCTGCGGATAGTAGATGTCGACTATGCCGAAGCCGTTTTGGTCCGTGACCATCGTACCGCCACCTACACCCTGAACGGCTGCGGCCGCAATATTTCCGGCTTCGATTTGACCGTTACCGTTCAAGTCTTCGCCAGGCAGATCGAGCACGCCGTTCCGGTTGACATCTTCGTCAGGGCAGCCTGGAGGCACAGCGACCGTGTAAATTGTCGCCCAAGTCGTTCCGTTCCACTGACGGAAGCCTTTGTAATATTCGAGCGAGAGCACATTCAGCTGAACCGTGACTCCCGAGACGCCGTTGCCTTGGGCGTCCGTGACCTGGACGATGTATTCCACGCGGTATTGAGCGCTGTTCGGCTCGAAAATTTCGTTGCCGGTCCCGATGCTAATGAACACTTCGCGTTGAGCGACCGTGAGATTCACGGTGTCGGTAACCCCGGTGCCTTGCACTGTTGCCGTTACGTGAACGCCACCCGAAGCGCTCGTCGTCGAGCTCGCCGTGTAGAACGTCGATGCGCGGCCTTGGCTGTCAGTAGTGTCCTGGGCAACCGACAGCGAACCGCCCGTCACATCGTTGAGCGTAAAGTCGACGACTTGATTCTTGACTAGATTCCCTGCGGCGTCCCGGACGATGGCCGTAATGGAACTCTGTTCCTGCGGGCCAACAGTAAACGGATTGGCCTGAAGGTCGAGTTCGGTGGGCGTCGTCGCGACGAATTCCACCGTACGCTGTGTGCTGGTGCCGTCACTGTTCGTCGCTGTGATAACAGCCGGCCCAGCGTTGGTCGCAGTGACCGTAATCGTGGCGAGACCGCCGTTGGTCAGAGCCGTCGATGCGCTGACCGTCCCACGAGTTGACGAGAAATTGACGACCGATCCGTTCGTGACGGGCGCATTGTTCACGAGCCACTGAACGGTAACTGTTTGCGGTGTATTGAGCGGGATTTCCGTGCCGGCATCCGGTGTCGTAAATGCGAATTGATCCGACGAAACCGTAACGGAGCGGATCGCGGTAAGCCCCATGCCTGTCGCCGTAAGGTCGTCCACACCGCCAGCATTGGCCGTCAACATGAACGATGCCTGGCCACTGATACCGGTCGTCAGCGGATTCGTGGAAATCGCATTGCCGGTGCTTGAACTGATATCGATCGTTTGTCCGCTGATGCCATTGCCGCCGGCGTCTTTGAGCACGGCGTTATATGTGCCGACATCTCCGAGCGGAAGGCTCGAAGGACCGGTGAGAGCGAGCGTCGTACCGAACACGTCCACGGTGACCGTATCGGTCACCGTATCCGCGGTCGCAGAGATCGTGATGGTCCGGTTCATCGGGTTGCTGGCGTTCGTCAGAGTTGCCGCGAGTTGGCCGGAGCTATCGGTGACAGCCGGGCTAGGCACGGACAGGCTGCCCGAATCCGTCGACATGACGATCGGAACGCCGGCCATGACGTTGTTGTTCGCATCTCGCACGAGCGCCGTGATCGTGACCGAGGCGCTGCCGTCCGACGGCATCTGTGGCGACGACGTAATGAGCGTCAACGAACCGATGTCCGGGGTTCCGCCTGGCGTGCCCGGCGTACCGGGGCTACCGACGATCGTTCCGTCACTGCTCCCGCAGGCAGCGAGTACCACTGCTACGAGCGCCAACGTGATGTTCTTGAGATTGAGCATAATCTGAGTTCCTCTAAGCTCTCGGCTTCCGCATTCGGACGTAATCCGTTACTGCTCCAGCAATCAGTTGATTCGCGCGCCTTCGCGCAAGATTCGGGGCGTCACGAAAATCAGCAGCTCCGCGTCGTTGTTGACCGACGTACGGCTGCGGAACAAGTAGCCCAATCCGGGGATGTCGCCGAGCACTGGGACTTTGGAGTACGTCTCGCGGCTCTCGGTCTCGTAGATACCGCCGAGCACGACGGTTTCGCCGTCGTTGACGAGCACCTGCGTAGCGACCGTGCGCGTGTCGATACTCGGGACGAATCCGCCTGTGGCGCTTGGCACGACTTCGCCGACCGAGTCCTTCGTCACGGTGAGATCCATGATGATGCGGTCGTCCGGCGTGATCTGCGGCGTCACCGTCAAGCTCAGCACGGCTTCCTGGAATTGCGTCGTCGTCGCGCCGCTCGAGGAGGATTCCTGGTACGGAATCTCCACGCCCTGCGCGATGCTGGCCTGGAAGTTGTTCGCTGCGATGACGCGAGGCGTCGAGACGATACGGCCATCGCCTTCGGCTTGGATCGCCGAGAGTTCGAGGTCGATCAAATAATCCGAATCCAGAATCGCGAGTGCGAGCGAACCGGCCGGGTTCACGATCGGCACGTTCACGTTGTAGCGCTGGTTGATCGGTGCGACCTGCACGGGGAACGGTTGGCCGGTCGATGCGAAATTATCGAGCGCAGACTGGATGATCGTATCCGACGACTGACCATTGCCGGTGAACGACACGAGACCGTCGTTGCCGCGAGCCTGGACCCCAGTCGCGCCGAAGCGCACACCGAGCTGCCGGCTGTAGTCGTCGTTGACGATCACGATGCGCGACTCGATGAGCACCTGACGAATCGGAATGTCGAGCGTGCCGACGAGGCGCCGAACGTTTTCGAGGCTCTCTGTCGTGTCGTGAACCAGCAGCGTGTTCGTGCGCTGGTCGACCGACACGCTGCCGCGCTCGGAGATCAGCCGGTTCGTCGTGCCGGCACCGCGAATCAGCTCTGCAAGATCGGAGGCTTTCGCATAGTTGACCTGGATGAACTCGGAGCGAAGCGGCTCGAGTGTCTGCAGCGCCTGCAGTGCGGCAAGCTCTTGCTGCTCGCGTGCCGCGATTTCTTCGGCCGGCGCAACGATGATGACGTTGCCGTTGCGACGCATGTCGAGGCCCTTCGTCGTCATCACGATGTCGAGAGCCTGATCCCACGGTACGTTCTGCAAACGCAACGTGACGCTGCCTTGCACCGTGTCGCTAACCACGATATTCAATCCGCTCGTGT
>JAHEEN010000238.1 GCA_024640685.1 Rhodospirillaceae bacterium | reverse complement strand
AAGCCGACGGGGCCCGTCGCCCAGACGGTTCTTTCGAGAAACCCGAGCAGCCCGACGATCTCGATGACGGCCGTGATGACGCCGAGCAGCACGGCGACGACGATATCCATCGTGTCGAGCTGGAAATCCGCACCTAGGCGGTACGATCCGCGGTTTCCGGCCAGACCGTCTGCACTCACGTCACAGCTCCTCTCAACGTCGACTCGCGCTGAATCCGGAAGACCGCCTGCAGGCGGCAAACCCGACCAACGCAATGTGCCGCGCTCACTGGAACGCCGCAGCCGGCGCCAATTAAAACAACGATCTGTCACAGACGCCAGGCTCAGCGCCGGTACGCTGCGCTACGCGCACGGAAATCAGGCATCATGACGCGCAAGAACCAGGAGACTGACCGTGACGACACTGCTGACAGGGCTCGCGATTTTCTTGGGCATCCACTCGGTATCGATCGTCGCACCCCGATGGCGGGATCGTATGGTTCAATGCATGGGCTTACGGGCTTGGCAGGCGATTTACGCGATCGTCTCGTTAGTCGGCTTCGTGCTCGTCGTGCGCGGCTACGGCGAAGCACGAATCGGTGCGAGCGTGCTCTACGTCTCACCGCAATGGCTCAAAGACATCACGGTCGGGCTGATGATCCTGTTCTTTCCATTGCTGCTCGCGGCCTACCTGCCGGGACGGATTCGCGCAACGCTCCGCAACAATCCGATGCTCGTCGCAACGAAGCTCTGGGCGGCCGCGCACTTGCTCGCCAACGGCGCCGTCGCCGACATCGCGCTATTTGGCGGTTTCCTGCTTTGGGCTGCCGCGGATCGCATTTCGTTGAAGTTTCGCGAGCCGCGCGCCGTACCTACGCTACCGACGACACGCTGGAACGACCTGATCGCCGTTGTCGGCGGTCTCGCGCTGTATATCGTATTCCTGCTCGGCGCGCACATCGCACTGATCGGCGTGCCGGCGTATGCGCGCTGGCCATAGTGCCCGTTATACGAATCCCATCTGCTTGAGAGCCGCGTAGCCGGTCAAGCCATACGGGTTCGCGAGCGTGCCGCGAATCTCGAAGTGATTCAGCGACTCGCCGACCACGAGCTCGACGGTCTTGCCGGCGGCACGAACCGCTTCTGCGAAATCGCGCGACTGGCGTTGGAATTCCGGCGTCTCATGCGTCCCGTAAGCGACGATGATCGGCGCGTTCAAGTGCTCGAGGCGCCGCTGCGGACTCAGCGCGTCCACGGCTGCCGCGTCCAAGCTCAGATACTCGTTGCGCCATGACAAGCGCACGGGCTCGAGGTCGAACATGCCGCTAATGCACATGCCGGCGCGGACGACATCCGGCGGCAGACCGAAGTCGCCGCGCCAATCGGTCGTCAACACGGCACCGGCCAAATGCCCACCCGAGGAGTGTCCTGCGACATACAGCCGCGCGCCGTCGGCATCGATTTGCGCCGCGTTTTGATACAGCCACGCGATCGCGCGACGTACCTGACCGACGATTTCGGTCAGACCGCCCGGCGCCGCGTCGACCGGCGAGAAATCGACAAGCGCGACGTGCGCGCCGGCACGCACATACGGCTCGGCGACGAATGCGTAGTCCGCGGCTGTGCCGAATCGCCATGTGCCACCATGCAAGAACGCAAACATCGGCGCGCCTGCAACGCCGCAGTCGTAGAAATCGATGCCTTCTATCGCCGCGGAACCGTAGCGATGACGGGTCGGCGGCTCGAGTCGCGATCGTGCGGCTTCGTTCATTGCCGCTTGCTGCGCCTGCACGGCGTCCATATTGGGCGCATAGACGCGTTGATCGTAGGCGGCGTCGAGCGCCGCTTGATCCAGGTCGAGCCAGACTGCGGGGCCGGCAGACGTGTCCTGAGCCACAAGCGTCCGCCACGGTAGGGTCGAGGCCACGCCCGCGAAAGCCATTAGACTACGGCGAGTCAGCGTGACTCGGGGTGCGATCTCTCGTGAGCGCTTCGACATTCGAACGTACCGTGCATAGCCAAGGACAATATACGGTAGGGGCACGGCGCGAGCGTCGTCAACTCTCGCCGCTGTCATGAATCGCGACGCCGTCGACCGAGCCGGTTAAACTGAAACGCATGGATCAGCACCCAGTCGCAACACCTGCGAAGCCTGGCGCGCGTCGAGCGTTCTGGACGGTCGTCGCACTCGGCCTCGCAATAACCGCCGTCAGTGGCCGCGTCGACACGATTGGAGAGTCCTACGCGGCCGACGCGCTGACTCGGGCGCTCGTCACGTTTGCCGTCGCGCGCGCGCTCAACGGTGTGATTTCGGCGGCCCAGGGCACCGAAGTATCGCTCGAGCCCGGCGGCGTCGGCGTCAACTTCAGCGTCGGTGAGATGCTGGACCCAATCAACGATCTCGTCGAGCGCTTCTCGCTCGTGATGTTGGTCGCGACGAGCTCGCTGGGCCTTCAGAGCCTGTTGCTGACGATGACTGGCTCGTGGCTCGTCGATGCGGTGCTCGTCGCACTTGCCGCTGCCGTGCTCGCCGGCAGTTGGATACCGGCCGCACGAGCGCTCGATGGCCCGGCAACGCGGCGCTGGCTCGCGATCACAGCAATCGTGCGCTTCGCGATTCCCGTGCTGATGATCGCATCGAGCACGATCTTCGACAGCTTTCTCGCCGAGCGGCACGCGCAAGCGACCGAAGTGCTCGAGTCGACCAGTCAGGAGATTCAACGCTACAACGACGAATCCCCGGTGGCAGAGCAAACCGATCGCTCACTGATCGAGCGGCTCGGCGACTTCGTCGGCCGCCTCGATGCCCGCCAACGCCTCGAGGCGCTGCGCGATCGAACCACCGAGGCTGCCGAGCGCATCGTCGATCTGATCGTGATCTTCGTTTTTCAGACGGTCGTGCTGCCGCTGGTTTTCCTTTGGCTGTTGATCGAGCTCGCAAAGGCCATCGTCAGCCGGACTACGGCACTTTAACGATGCGGGCAAACGCGACGCTATCGACGCTTTGCGCATCCGGTTAGTATCGGGAGGAGTTGACGAACCGGCCACAGTTCACAACGCGAGAGCCGGAAAGCCTGGTCATGTAACCGGGCTAGCATAGCGGGGAACGATGCCGAGCATCGGCACGACAACGAGGTCATCGTGGGCAGCGGCGGTTGCCGGTTCCGTGGGCCTGCATGCGCTGCTGTGGTGGGCGGTCAGTAGTGCCGAACGGCCCGCCGAACCCAGCCCACGCGCGCTCACATTGGCGGTCTATCTTCTGCCGATGCCCCCGGAACCGGTCGAGACGGCGCCCTTGCCGGAGCCGTCCGAGCCCGTTGACGATCTCGAGACCGAGCTCGAGGAACCCGCACCCGCAGACGCGCCAGACAACGAAACGCGGACAGATGCCCCGCCCGAACCCACCGAGCGACCTGGCTCAGCAGCCGGGCAAGATCCGGACGAGCGTGTAGCCGAAGGCACGGAGGAGCCGCCACGCCGTGCCCGCCCCGCGCCTCAGCGCCGCAACATCGATTGGAACCGGTCGATCAGCCAGGCGATCGCCCTCGTCCGTGAGCAGGAACGGCAGGAGCACCGGTCGTTCGGCCGCACGATGCCGGAGCCAGGCGCCTCGCCTTCGATCGGCCGCCCGGACGACCGTTCTCGGCCATGGGAAACGCAACGTCCGGGCGACACGATTTCGACCGGCACACAGCAAGTGCAGGTCAACGACAACTGCTACTACGAGGTCTACGCACCCGGCAGCCTGCTCGAGGAAGCGCATCGCTTTAGCAATAGCTCGCTCACCTGCCTACCGAACGCACCCGCCGAACCACGCTACGATCTGTTTATCGATGCACGCCCCGACTACCTCGATCTTCATCTCGCCGAGGATGCCGACGACAATGCTCAGATCCCGCCGTAGAACCAGTGCCACGGCTCGAACGCGAGCCCTAAAGCGTTGCTGCGCCCATACGGCATATCGAATCCGAACTCCGCTGCGTGCTGAGTCAACCATGCGAATGCGTCGGTATCCTCGAACGCCTCGACGAGCGGCGGACAACCTACCGTTGCGATATCGACCGCGCGGCCCGTGTGGTGCTGGCTGAATCCCGGTGCAACGTTAGTCGCGAGGATGTCGGCCAGCAGGATCCCGCGCTCGAGCTTGCGGCGCAGCAGCTCGGCCTGGCGTTCGAGCGTTCGAAACCCCGAGACGAGCAGTAGCTCGACGCCATCGCGATGCGCCTGCGCCTTGACTGCGCGCCACGCGTCGGCGGCCTTGGGCTCGAGACGCTGCGGCACGCCAACGATATTCGGCTCGACGTCGACGAGGTCTTTCGTAACGGCGTAGGTCGGTAATCGTGGATCGAGCCCGTAGGACTCCGGTATCCCGAGCTCTTGCAAAATCTTAGAGTGCATTGTCGAGTGCGGCGTCGGCCGGATCGGCAAGCCGCGAGACTAAGCGGATTCCGGCGTAACCGGCGGACGCAGCAATTCGGGATCGATCGTCAGCGTCGGATCGTCCGGCACCTGCAACGGCGCTTCACGCAGCGGATCGTGCTCGAGATCGGGCACTTCCGGCGCGAGTCGCGGGTCCGACGGCGGGCTGACGCGCTGGCGCCCTCGGTCAGGATTGTAGATCACGTCCATGATCCGGAAGTAGCGGATCGGATCCTCGGTCACATAACGCTGCGTGACGTCGCTCATGAACAGTAGCAGAGCGATCGTGACCGCAAGCG
>JAHEEN010000237.1 GCA_024640685.1 Rhodospirillaceae bacterium | reverse complement strand
CGGTCAACAACGACGCCGGGCTTGCGCGCCGCCTGCGCGGTGTATGGACCGAGGCGTTCGGCGCCGAGAACGTCATCGACGTGCCGATTTCCGGCATGGGCGGCGAGGACTTCGCTTTCTTTCCGCAGGCTCCGGCGATTCCGAGCGTCTACTGGCGCATCGGCGGCACGTCGGCCGATGACTTCGAGCGCGCGGCAGCCGGCGGGCCGCCGGTTGCGAGCCACCATTCGCCCGAGTTCAAGATCGCGCCGGAGCCGGCCGTGCGCGCCGGTGTCGAGTCGACAGTTATCGCATTGCTCGAGCTGATGCCGCGGTAGTCACGGCGACGATGCCTGCCGTCGGCATCGTCGGTGTGGGTGAGTTTGGGACTAGGGTGCCGCGGAATTCTCATCGAGCTGCGCGAGCAGCGTCTCGAGATCGCTGACGACGGTCGCAGCGCGCCCCGGGTCGGTAATCTCGGGTAACGCACGCATCTGCTCGATCATCCCGGTCAAGCTGCGAACCGTCGCCTCGCGTTCTTGCTCCGGCAAGGCTCCGGATCTCAGTTGCACGCGCACGAGCGCTGCCGCGTAGCGGAACGATTCGACGATGTAATCGGGATCGCCGGCAACTGACGCGCTCAACGCGCGCAACGAAAACAGTCGCGGTGACGCATTCAACAGCAGCGCGCGATCAATTAGACGCAGCGCCTCACCGGCGAAGCGCTGCGAGTCTTGCGTCACGTTGGATCGCCACAGTGCGCGCAGCCACGCGACGTCGCCGAACCAGCTATCGGTCGGTGCGCCGCTTGCAAGCGCGCTGTCGAGTCCAGCAAGCGCCGCCCAGTCGCCCGCTGCTGCGTGGCGCCAGCCCTGAATCACGGCCGCCGCGCTTTCGGGCAATACGCGCCCGGCATTCGCAGCCGCGTCGTCACTCAACGCGCCGATGCGACCGGCGAGCAGGCCGTATCGCGCTTGCGCGTTGCGCGGATTCTCGCCGAGTGAAGCGTTGAACGCCTGGCGGGCGCGATCGATCTGTCCGGCCGCTTGCAGAAGTGTGCCGGTTACGAGCAGACGATTGGATTCGTCAGGCACGATGCGCGCGAGCACGGCGGCGCGCCCCTGTTTACCGTTGCGTAGCAGTCGCCGTGTTAGGTAACCAAAGTCGATTTGATTGCCGAGGCGCGTATAGACCCAGCTGCCGGCATCGAGTAGCGGGTTGATCTCGGCGAAGAGTCGCGCGAGATCGTCCGGCGTCAGTCCATCCGCGCGCGCGCGGCTGCGCGTCGCGATCAAGTTGTCGTTGTCGGTGCTGATTGCCGCGTCGCCAGCGAACTCGGCTAGCCCGGCCTCGTCGGCGACAAGCGCTGCGAGCAAGTCCTCGACGCTATTGATACCGAGAAAGCTGTAATGCAGCGTGTCCGACGACAGCGGTTGGCCGGTCTGCGCGAGCGCTGACTCAATGTCGAGCGGTGCATCCGATGCCAGGAAGACGAGAATCCGCGGCGTCGGCTCGTAGAGCCGAACTTGCTCAAATTCCGATCGTAACGTCGCTGCCAGCGAGCGCAGCAAAGGCTCATCGACGAACTCCGAGCTGATCCATTGCACGAACACGCCGGCGTCGTTCAAGTGTTGCTTCGACTCCGCGATGAAGTCGCGCGTATATAAATGTGATGCGCCGGCCGTCCACGGGTGCGACGGCTGCGAGACGATGACGTCGTAGGTCTTCGATGTGAGCCGCATCGCGTTGCGGGCGTCGTTCAAGACGACGTTGATGCGCTCGTCGCGCAGCGGATCGCGGTTGCGCTTGTCGCTTAGGAACTCGTTTGCTCTGATGACCTCGGGCTCGAGCTCGACGACGTCGATATCTTCGGGCGCCGACGAGATGCCCTCGAGGGCAACACCGCCGCCGAAGCCAACGATTAGCATCGAGCGCGCATCGGGCCTCGCGATCAACGGCAACGCCGTCAGCCACTTCTCGGGATCCTGCGTCGAGATGCCGCCCCGTGCGGCAATCGTCGCCTCAGGTAGACCATTGGTGCGCAAGAAGTAGTAGCCGTCCTCCTCGAGCGCGAGCACGGTCGCGGAGCGACCGACCGAGTAAAACGTCTCCCGCGGCGCAATCGGTACCTGGACCTCGAACGCCGTGCTGAGCACGACAGCGCTCGGACGATCCGGCCGGTAGAACAGCACGACCGCGGCGATCGAAGCCGCACAGATTGCGACGAGCGTGACACGCCGTTCGGCGACGAATGCCGCCGCCCAGAGCGCGAGGCCGGCATTGACGACGACCGCCGCAACGATCGAGTGCTCGAATCCGAGCGCCGGAATTAGCACGAATCCCGCGAGCACCGCGCCGGCGATCGCGCCGGCCGTATTCCATGCATAGATGCGCGCGGTCGCGTGACTCGCTTCGGTTTCGTTGCGCGCGAGCACTCGGACGGCAAGCGGAAAGGTCGCACCGATGAAGATCGTCGCCGGCAGTAATACGATCACAGCATAGATCGCAAGGGCCGATGTCGTTTGCGCCGCGGGCATCAATGGCCCGAGCGATTGGTAGACCGCGATCGACAGAACGGCCACGGCGATTTGTGTAACGGCGAACGCCAGCGCAGCGCGCTCGCGCGTTGTTGCAACCATGCCGGCAAAGCCCCCGCCGAGCGCAATGCCGGTCAGAAAAGCTGCGAGCATCGTCGCGAATGCATAGATGCTGCCGCCGAGCACATGCGAGAGCAGACGGGTCCAGAGCACCTCATAGAAGAATGCGTTCGCGCCCGATACGAGCATCAACGGCAGAATCCACGCGGGCTGCGTCTCTAAAACCGTCGTGAAGCGGGTTTTCACCGGAGCTTCTCCGCGCAGCAGCGGCGCGACGCAAGATGCGATAAAGCCCGGGCTCGTGGCAGTCGCGACTTCGGGCGCTGCGGTGGAGGGGTCCACCGCCGATGCCTTGCGCGCGATCCCGGCCGCAATCACGAACACGAGCGCGTTGACGAGGACGCCAATCCAAACGGTGCCCGTGAGACCGAGCGCGGGCAGTAGCACGAAGCCGGCCGAGACCGTTCCGCCGACGGCACCCGCTGTATTGATGCCGTACAAGAGCGCGATCCGTGGCCCCACGTCGGCGTCGCGGCGTACCGCGTGACGTGTCAGGATCGGCAGCGTCGCGCCCATGAACCCGGTCGGCAGTGCGAGCACGACGAACGCGACACCGAGATAGAACAGCGGCTGGCCGAACGTGGCCGCATCGGGTGGTGTTTGCTGGCCACCGAGCAGCGCTGCGTACGCTGCGCGCGCGCCGAGCAGGAGTAGGGGCACGGCGAGCGCGCTCACGGCAATCCCTGCCTCGAGCACGCCATAGATGAGCACGGGCCGGCGGATGCGGTGAATGAGCCGGCCGGCGACGGCCGCGCCGCCGGCAAGCCCGGCCATGTAGGCAGCGAGCACCGCGGCGACCGCGAGCTCGCTCGTGCCGAACACTGTCGAGAACTGCCTGAGCCAGGCGGTCTGATAGAGCAGCGCCGCGAATCCGGACAAGAAGAAGCAGGCCACGAGGGCCGGCATGGCGCCTGGGTGGGCGATGGCGGGCCCAGAGTGCGGCAAATCGGCGGATTCTTTCACGTCAGGGGGCTCCACGGCAGCAGCGGCGCTCAACCGCGCAATCCTAGGTCAATGCGGGCCTTGGTTTCCACTCTAGCTGTAGCGTGGTTACCACAGCACGATCGTACGTAGTTTTACTTATATGGATAAAAAACAACGTAAAAGGTGCTTGAAAAATATCAGATAAAGCTTAGTATTGCTGCCGATCTGCAACCATTGTGGCAAAAAACACAATAAATCGCAGTTTGTTTTAGGTATTTCTGCAACAGTCTTACATCTTAAACTATCTTACAGCCTTAAGGGGAAGCAATGAGACATTATAGCTATGCTGCAGCGACAGGGTTGTTGCTCACTGGCTTGCTCGCCCAACCGACGGAGTCCTTGGCACAGTCTGCGTCCGCGCGGGCGATGCTCGAGGAGGTCGTTGTGACAGCGAGACGCCGTGAGGAAACCCTCGCGGATTTACCGTTGTCAGTTGCCGCGATTACGGCCGATGCCATGCAAGCGCAGGGCGTTTACCAGATCGAGGACATCACTGACGTCGTTCCAAACCTGACCATGACCGCTACGGATCGTCGTGGCATCCAGGCATTGTTCATTCGCGGAATCGGCAACGACTCGACGAACAATCTGACGCCGGTCGGCGCAGGCTTGTACATCGACGGTCACTACATGCCGAATACGCTGGGTCAGATGATGAGTCTACTCGACGTCGAGCGTGTCGAGGTCTTGCGCGGACCGCAGGGTACGCTGTTCGGCATGAACACGACCGGTGGCGCCGTCAACATCATCACGACGAAGCCGCATGAAGAGTTCGAGGGGAGCGTGTTGTTACGCGCAGCCGAGCATGGCCAGCAGGATTTCCGCGGCATGTTGAATATCCCGTTGAGCGACACGGTATTCTCGCGCTTTGCTGTCTCGAAAGAGCAGATGGATGGCTACTACTACAACCGTACGCTCGGCCGCGACGTAGGCGCGGTCGACGTGACGGCGTTTTCCGGCGCATTGCGCTTCCAGCCGAACGACAACTGGACGGTCGACGTTCACTACCGCCAGAACAAGCAGCGCGACGACAACTCGCCCGGCCAGTGCGGTGCGCGTCCGACGCAGGAGCAGATTGACAACCTGGCCAACCTGACCTCAGGTACGGTCACCAACTCCGTTCT
>JAHEEN010000236.1 GCA_024640685.1 Rhodospirillaceae bacterium | reverse complement strand
CTGCTCGTCGGCACTGAGTGTAGAGTTCAGGAACGCGGCATCGAGCCCGAGCTCGCAAAGCGCATTGACCTGATCTTCCATCAGCGCGATCAGCGGCGAAACGACGACACCGGTACCGGGGCGTATCAATGCCGGGATCTGGAAGCACAGCGACTTGCCCCCACCAGTGGGCATGAGAACGAGCGAGTCCTGCCCGGCGAGCGCCGTATCGATGACGGAACGTTGATGACCGCGAAAATCGTCGTAGCCGAAGATGTCGCGGAGGACGTCGAGCGCGCTATTGTCCGGGGTTGCGAGCGTATCCTGCACGAAGAGGATGGTGCCACAAGCACCGTGCGTTCGCTGTCTGAGAATCCGGCGGTTTTCCGACTATGGCGCTACTTATCCCTTCCCCTCGCACGCTCTTGTTGCCGGCATCAGGCGCTGGGCGATGCCTATTCGGTAGGTGAAGCATCAAGCTGGCATGAAGGACGGGCTGAATCCAGCCCCAACCCATTGCGCCGGAGAAATTGTTAACCATGTGTCCGGAATGGACCCAGGGAGAATTGGCGCGCCCGGAGAGATTCGAACTCCCGACCACCTGGTTCGAAGCCAGGTACTCTATCCAGCTGAGCTACGGGCGCGTTGTGGCCCGAAAGTATAAGCGCTGTCGTCGAACGGAGACAGTCCCCGCCGCTTCATCGCGCAATTCGCGGCCACAATTCATGCGCAGACGACTACACTATACGGGTGCCAAAACCTCTCGCGGCAACGACGCCCGCATCACCTACACAAGCAATCGGCGCATGAAGAACGCTCGAACCCACAACGTCCTATGCCTACTCGTCATCGTCGCGACGACGATCGCGGTATGGGCGGTGTGGAACGAGGAAATCGAATCGCCGCCGTGGCCGGATAGCATCCGCGGCTTCGCCTATGCGCCGCTACAGCGCGGCCACTCGCCCGAGCGCGGCGATCAGCCGAGCGCGGCCGAGATCGGGACCGACCTTTCGATCCTTGCGACGACGACCGACAGCATTCGCACGTACTCAATCGACGATGCCTGGGCATCGATCCCGACGCTCGCGGCCGAGCACGATCTCACGGTCACGACCGGCGTTGCACTCGATGGCGATTACGAGCTCAATGCCACCCGCATCGACAACCTGGCCGCGCTCGCCACTGAGGCGCGCAACGTCGAGCGCGCGATTGTCGGAAACGAGACGCTGCTGACCGCAGCTCTTACGATCGAAGAGCTCATGGACCTGCTGACGCGCGCGCAGCAAACGACATCGCTTGCGATCAGCACCGCCGAGCCCTGGCACATCTGGTTGCAGTACCCGGCGCTTGCCGAGCGTGTCGACTTCATCACCGTGCACGTCCTGCCCTACTGGGAAGGCATCGCAGCTGCCGACGCCGTCGACTACGTCGCATTGCGCCTCGCAGAGCTCCAGACAGCGTATCCAAACAAGCCGATCGTCATCGGCGAGGTCGGCTGGCCGAGCCACGGCCGCAGTCGCGGCGATGCGACGGCCTCGCCGGCCGACGCGGAAATCTTTTTGCGTCGATTTTTGCAGCGCGCCGACGCCGAGGGCTGGGAGTACTTCCTAATGGAAGCGTTCGACCAGCCTTGGAAGCGCGCAATCGAAGGTGAGGTCGGCGCGTACTGGGGCATCTACGACGCCCATCGAACTCCCAAGTTCGATTTTTCTGGACCGGTACTGCCGCAGCGCGCTTGGCCGTCGCTCGCGATCCTCGCCGCATTGCTTGCGAGCGCCGCGTTCAGCCTCCTCGTGACCGACGGTCGGCGAATCAACGTCGCCGGACGCATGTTCTGCGCAGTGCTGACGGCTGCAATCACAACGCTCGGCGTCTGGGCCATCAGCGCACATGCGCCGGCGTACTGGAGCACTCTCGACGTACTCGGCGGCGGCGTACTGCTGCTCGGCTTGGTCGGCATCGTCGCGCTCGTGCTCGTCGAAATTCACGAATGGGTCGAGTCGCTGTGGTGCGCACGCGCTCACAAGCCGGTACCGACGATAGATAGATCGGCCGCTCGACCACCGAAAGTCTCGATTCACGTTCCCGCGTACGACGAGCCGCCAGAGCTGCTCGCAGAAACGCTACGCGCGCTTGCCGATCTCGACTACCCAAGTTTCGAGGTCCTAGTCATCGACAACAACACGAAGGATCCGCGTCGATGGAAGCCCGTCGAGCTGCTGTGCGCCAATCTTGGCGAGCGTTTTCGGTTCTTCCATGTCGACCCGTTGACGGGATACAAAGCCGGTGCGTTGAACTTCGCGCTCGACCGCACGGCACCGGACGCCGACATCGTCGCCGTCGTCGACAGCGACTACAAAGTCGACCGCGATTGGCTCGCATCGCTCGTCCCGCATTTCGCAGCCGATAGCGTCGCAATCGTCCAAGCGCCGCAGGACTTCCGCGACGGGGACGTCAGCCTCTTTAAACGAATGTGCGATGCCGAGTACCGCGGCTTCTTCAAGATCGGCATGGTCACGCGTAACGATCGCAACGCGATCATCCAGCACGGCACGATGACGATGATCCGCAAGCATGTGCTCGCTCGCGTCGGCGGCTGGGATTCATCGACGGTCACCGAGGACGCCGAGCTCGGCTTACGCGTTCTCGAGCACGGCTTCGAGGCACATTACTCGGAGACGAGCTACGGTCGCGGTTTGACGCCGGACAACTTCCTCGACTACAAGCTCCAGCGCGCACGCTGGGCGCTCGGCGCCGGGCAAATCCTGCGCAAGCACTGCCGCAAACTTCGCGCCGCCGAACCCAGCGAGCTGACATGGGGCCAGCGCTATCACTTCGTCGCAGGCTGGCTGCCGTGGATTGCCGACGGTCTGAGCTTGATATTCAACGGCATTGCCGTTGCATGGTCAGTCGCGATGATGATCGCGCCGACGCGCGTGTTGCCGCCACTCGCAACGCTGTCAGCCTGCGTGCTCGGCGTATTCGTTTTCAAACTCGTCAAAGTGCTCATGCTGTATCGCTGGCGCGTTGGCGCAAGCCTGCCGCAGACGCTTGGCGCCGCCGCTGCCGGGCTAGCGCTCGTCTATACGGTCGGGCGCTCGATCATCGCCGGTCTTGCCGGACAACGCGCGGCGTTTCGACGCACGCCGAAGCTCGCCCATCGGCATAGCATGCATGCTGCGCTCGTCGCCGCGGCACCCGAAAGTGTGCTCGCCGCAGCGCTACTCGCCTGCGCCGCCGGTGTCGCGGCCATGGCACCCTATCCGAACATCGACACGACGTTATGGTCGGTGCTGCTCGTCGCGTTTGCCGTGCCGCATATTTCCGCGCTCGCACTCTCGTTGATCAGCGCACTGCCGAGGGGCATGAGCGAGCGGCTACCACGGCAGCTAGCGAGCGAGACGCGCTCGAGCTGAGTCTGCGTCGACCGTCGACGCCGGCCCGCCGAAAATCAGTGGCGTCAGCGTGTACATGTCGCCAATCGGCTCGCCAGCCGGCTCGAGCCCTGGCTCGAAGCCCGCGTCGACGAGCCGCGCCAGAAGTTCAGGGCGATTCGCAATGACGTGCACGGGCACATCCCAACGCACACCTTCACCGGCGACACTGGCCGGCGGCTGATGATCGCCGAGTAGCACGAGCAAGAGATCGGCCGGTGCACGCTCGCGCAAGAATCCGGCGACGTACTCGAGCATATACGCGATTGTCGCCGCATAGTCGGGTGCGAGATTCGTCCAGTCCGGCTCGACGGCCAAGCTCTGGTCGACGGCAGCCGCATCATAGGCGTCGTCGCTGAGGATTCTCGCCCAGTCGGCCTGGTACGGCGGCGTCGGCCGAAACGGCATGTGTGAGCTGATCGTCGTGAAGAACGCAAAGAGCGGCGGTCTCGAGCTGGGTGCCAGCTCCTGTTGCTCGAGCTTCGCAAGCGCATATTGATCGGGCACGCGCCACCATCCGAACGCCGGCCCCTGATACTCGAGCGCCGGCTCTCCGTAGATTAGATCGAAGTCGTAGAACGCACCTTCGGGCCACTCGCGCTTGAGTCCCGGCATCAAACCGACAACACGATAACCACTCTGTGCGAAAGCCTTCGTCAGCGTGTCGCAGTCTTGAGTCAGCAGCAGATTGTATGTGCCGTTATCACCGACAGTGCGGCCCGTCAGCAGCGTCGAATGTGCGAGCCACGACGCACCGCCGAACGTCGGCGAGGTCACGAATGCCGAGACAGCCTGCCTTCCGCTCACGGCAACTGCCGCTGCGAGCGCGTCGCGGCCGCGCTCGAGGCCGGCGGCAACTTCTTCTCGATCGTATGCGATCGCACCGTACGATTCGGCAAACATCACGAGCACGTCTGCGCCGCCGAACGTGCTCAGATCGTAATCGGCCGGCGTGCGCGCGCATAGATTTGCTTCGGGACGCTGCGCCTGCGCGTACGCGGAATACGTGAAGCGCGCCTGTTGCCAATACGTCGAGCTGATCGGAATCGAGTATAGATACAGCGTGCGCGCGATCGACGTGTAGCCGGCAAAGTACACCGCGACCAGCGTAGCTGCGCCGATGCCGAGCGCTGCGCGCGGCACTGCGAAGTCGAGCGCATGGCGAACTTGCAGCAGACTCCAACGCAGCAGCGCGAAGACCGCGACGAGAATCGCACCGACGCCGATCGCAGCAAGCGCGAGCGTCGCCGGCGATGCGGCGGTCCGCAACATCGCCGCTACATTCAGCAAATGCGGTCCGTCCCAGTAAAGATTGACGCGCCGGCCGTAGAGCGCAGGCGCG
>JAHEEN010000235.1 GCA_024640685.1 Rhodospirillaceae bacterium | reverse complement strand
TGATGATGCGTGTCCTTAGCCACCATCCATGGCTTGGACTTGATGACCTTGCGCACGATGCCATCGTCGAGCGGGTGATCCCATGCGACGTCGCAGCTCACCGAAAGCCCGCTGTCACGCAACGGCGCTGCCAACTCCTCGAGCTTTCGCTTCAGAATGCCGACGAGATGGTCCCGCGCGTTCTCGGTCTGCTTGACCCAGACGGCCGACGTCTGACCAGCGTCGATGTCCGCGTCATAGTCGCAAATGAACAGCTCGACCGATGCCGAGTTGGCTTTCGCAAGCCACGCTGCGCGGTTGACGACCGGGTGACTGTCAGCGGTCGGATCGACGACTACGAGAATCGTTTTGTCTGCCATGGGTTAAACCCCCGTTTTCTCAAATTCCATTAGGCCGGCCCCGCCGGGGACGAGCCTGCTAGCGCGAGCCTGTGCCGATACCTACCAAGTCGCAATCGAGGAAAGTGCCTATGCGATGCCCTCTCTGCGAAACGGCACGGCCGTATCTGGCTGTCAGCACCGGTGCCACTGCGTCAATTGATCGGCCGCGCGAAAAAGTCGAAAAAGATCGCGAAGAGAATCGTAGACACCAGCAACGTCCCTAACATGACCGGCGAGCCCTTCCTGAACCAGAGCCCCGGCGTGATCGCGAGGCTGGGATCGTTTTCCTCGCGCGCGAGGCGCTCGGAAATCGTCACGATGAAGACGTTCGCCGTCGAGCCGATGTGCGTGCCGTTGCCGCCTAGACCGACGCCCATTGCCAGACCCCACCACAGCGGCGCGACGTTTATGCCCTGCTGCTCCATGCCGAGAATGATCGGAATCATTGCGGCAGTAAACGGGATGTTGTCGATCGCGGCCGACAGGAACGCGCCGACCCACATCAGCACGATCGTCGCCGTCAACAAATCCGCCTGGACGAACGGCGTGATGAACGAGCCGACGTACTCGAGGAACTGGCTGTGCTCGACACCGCCGACGACCATGAACAAGCCGATGAAGAACATCAACAGCGTGATCTCGACGTGCTCCATCGCATGATCCATGACCACCTTACGGGACGTCAGGACCAGCGCAGACATGCCGAGCACGGCAACGAACCACGGCTCCCAGTGCAGTGCGTTGTGCAGCATGAAGAACACGACCATGATGCCGAGGATCACGATCGAAGCCTTCCAGAGCCGTGCGTCCGGTATCTCGGGCACCTCGTGCTTAGTATCCGCGGGTGTAGCGGCGAGCTCGGTCTTGAACAAGAACTTCAACATGATCAGGCAAACGAGCCACGCGACGAGGACGATCGGACCCATCGTGAACAGAAAGCGGTTGAAGCTGATACCGGCCGCCGAGCCGATCATGATATTCGGCGGGTCACCGACGAGCGTCGCGATGCCGCCGGTATCGGACAGCAATGCCGCTGCCAGCAGGTACGGGATGGGCGAAACCTTCATCGCGCGCGCGATCAGAATGATCAGCGGACCGAAGATAACGACCGTCGTGACGTTGTCGAGCAACAAAGACAGCACGGTCACGCATGTGCCTAGCATGCAGAGCATGAAATACAGACGGCCCCTGCTCATCGCAGCAATCTTGTACGCGATCCACTGGAATCCGCCCGTTGGGATCATGATCGAGACGATCGTCATCATCGCCGCAAGCAGGAAGATCACGTTCCAGTCGACGGCCTCGAGCGCATCCTCGGGCGAATAAAACCCGAAGACATTGCCGACGAGGATCATCGCGACGGCGCCCGCCGCAGCCACCTTCGAGCGTTCCATGTGGTGGATCTGCTCGGTAAAGATGGCGACAAATGTGATTACTAGCACGATAGCCGAAGCAATCATATCTGTCGAAAGTACGTATTCCTCCATTGCGTCTCTCTCCCTGTTGTCGTTTTGTCGGGCGCGTCGGGAAACCGCGGGAGCTTAGCGTGTCGGTCGCGTCTCTGCAAAAGATTCGACGGTGACGGCGGCCGCCCAGCGCCTGGTATAAATAAGTATCAGTCGGCGGCGGGCTGTGGGTCCTCCAACGCATCCCACAGAGCCGGCGCGCCGGATTGTTCCGCAAGTCCTGCTACGAACGCCGCATGCTCGCGTCGCTCCTCGGCGCTCGCCCTGCGAACATGCAACGCCAGGCCATCGCGGTCGATTCGCTCGATTCGAAGCTCGGCCGTGCGTTGCGACTCACTCTGCCCTTCAAGCGACAGGCTCACCTGCCCGCCGGTCATGACTAGATACACTTCGGCGAGAATGCGCGCGTCGAGAAGCGCGCCATGCAGCTCGCGTGCCGACGCATCGACCTCGTACCGCTTCGCGAGCGCATCGAGGCTGTTGCGTTGCCCCGGATGCATACGCCGAGCCAACGCCAGCGTATCGAGGACGCCGCAGCGATCGCGGACGTCCACGGAATCCTCGAGTCGCGCGAACTCACTGTTCAAAAATGCAATGTCGAAATCGGCGTTGTGAATGACGAGCTCGGCGCCGGTGACAAATTCGAGAAACTCGCTTGCGACGTCTGCGAAGACCGGCTTGTCCTCGAGGAATTCGTTGTCGATGCCGTGGACCTCGAGTGCGCCCGCGTCGACCGCGCGCTCGGGATTGATGTAGCGGTGAAACGTTTTCTGTGTCGGGCGGCGATTGACGATCTCTACACCGCCGATCTCGATGATCCGATGACCCGCCTCCGGTTCCAGACCCGTTGTTTCGGTATCGAGCACGACCTGCCGCATGGCTCCCCCCGTGGTTATTTCCGAATTTTGCCACGGAATAGGGGTCAAACTGCGGTTTTCGGTGCGAGCTGCCGCCGAACATCTCAGCGAATCCGAGAAAACCGTGGTTCGATCCCTCTTGGTTTCCTATTCCCAGCCGTTGGCTTTCTCGAGCCCGGTGTTGGCCAGCGCGTCGGCACGCTCGTTCTCCGGATGGCCTGCGTGCCCCTTAACCCAGTGCCAACACACGTCGTGGTCGCCGACGAGCTCAGAGAGGCGCTGCCAGAGATCGCGGTTCTTGACGGGCTTACGCCCGGCCGTGCGCCAACCACGCGCCTGCCAGGCCGGCAGCCACTCCGTGATGCCGCTGCGCACGTACGTCGAGTCGGTGAACACATCGACCGAGCAGCGCTCAGACAGCGCCTCGAGCGCTCTGATCGCTGCCGTCAGCTCCATACGGTTATTCGTCGTATCGGGCTCCCCACCGCTGAGCTCGCGTTCGTGGGCGCCATAGCGCAGTAAAACCCCCCAGCCGCCAGGGCCGGGGTTACCGCGACAGGCGCCGTCGGTGAACGCCTCTACGCGCTTCACGTGCGTTGGCGGGTCTCGGACGTCCGCGCGCTCGGCTCGACGAGTCCGCCAACGGCCCGCAGCCGCGGCGTCTTCCAGACCGGTCGAATCGGCGTCATCGGGTAGACGCACTGGCGCGCGCGCAGTAGGTAGCCGGCGCTCAGCACCGGCAACCACCGCGCGAGCCGACTATCGTCCGGTAGCCGCCCAATGCGACCGAAGCTCGCGATCGGCAGGCCGTGACAGTATCGCCGCCTGGGACCTACGTCGTAGCTCAGAAGCTCGAGCCAGTCGCGCAGCCGGTGCTCGCGGATCATCCGTCGACTACCCGGCGGGTAGCCGCCCGGCGACAACGCATTACGCAGCCCCCAGAACCCGACCGGCTTGAAGCTCAGGATCACGAGGTGGCCGTCGGCGCGCAGGATGCGGTCGACCTCGCGCAGCAGCGCGTGCGGCGATTCGGTTCGCTCCAGCGTATGCGGCAACAGTACGGCGTCGACGCTGTCGCTCGCGATCGCCAAGCGATCGAGCTCGGTGACGAGATCGGCGCCGACATCGGGCCGCCGGTCGACGAGCGCACGGCGCTGCGTGCGGGCATGGCGCAGAAACGCATCACGCTGCCCCCAGACGCCGATCTGCAGCAACTGCTCGCCAAAGACCGTGTCGAGCGTGCGCCGAATGACGCGCTGCTCAGCGGCCAGGCAACGACGGCCCAGCGGCGTCTCGAACCAGCCGCCGATGCGATCTCGAGAATTCTGTCCCACCGCAACACTCTGTCGTAGGCACAGCACACAGTCAACGACGCAGACAAAAGAACGACCGTTCGGTCGAAGAAATACGAACGGAGTCCCTTGGCAGGCCGTCGACCAATCCGTACGATAGCCGCGTCCTCAGCCTTTATTGGGCGGCGCATGACGAATAACAACAGGCCGACGCAGCCGCCGCTGCTGCCGATATTGCGAACGATCGTCCGTGGGACGAGCGTTGTCTTGACCGTATTTACGCTCGCCGCATGCAGCCTGCTGCCCCCAACGACAGCGGACATCGAGCCTATGGTCGAATCTGAGCCTCGCCAGACGGCGAGTGCCAAGGGTCCAGCCGAAATAGCAGTTCCGGAACCCGAAAGCAGCGCAGCCGAGTCACCGAGTCAGCCGCCGGTCGTCGAGCCCGAGCCGTTGGACCTCGATCTGCTGGCCGAGATGCGCGCACGGTTCACGCTCGAGCGGCCCGTGGAAGCAGCCGTCGAGCGCGAGCTTCGGTGGTATGCGAGTCACCCGGAGTACCTCGATCGCGTGTTCCGGCGCGCCGGCCGTTATTTGCACTATATTGCGGGCAGCCTTGAGTCGCGCAACATGCCGGCTGAGCTCGCGCTGTTGCCGGTCGTCGAGAGCGCATTCGACCCGTTCGCGTACTCGCACGGTCGCGCTGCGGGCCTGTGGCAAATCATTCCGGGCACGGGTCGGCGGCTCGGCTTAAAACAAA
>JAHEEN010000234.1 GCA_024640685.1 Rhodospirillaceae bacterium | reverse complement strand
CGCATGCCGTCGCTCGGCCGCGTGACCGTATCGGAACGAAGGTCGATCGAGCGTGGGTCGGTCATGAGAACGCGAAAGATACCATGGACTTGCAGTGGAGCCGATGCGCGACCACACTCGGTGGCATCGATTGTTGACGAGGAATCCGGCGATGAGATCGTTGATCGGTAGCGCACTCAGTTTGTTCGTAGCCACGGCAGCGATCGCGCAGTCGTCGAGCACGATTCCGGCCGATGGCGGCGATATCGTCATCACACCGATCCTGCACGCGAGTGCGCAGATCGAGTACGCCGGCACCGTCATCCATGTCGATCCCTGGAGTGTCGGCGATTTGTCGAGCGCGAAGCCGGCAGATCTGATTCTCGTTACCGACAGCCCCGGACACCATCTCGACCCGGATGCGATCGCGCGGCTGCGCAAGTCTGGCGCGCCAGTCGTGCTCAGTCCGAATGCGCAAGCGCAATTCGGCGACGGGATTGCGCTGCCGAACGGCGAGTCCGGGACGTTTGCCGGCGTGCACGTCGAGGCGATTCCGGGCTACGACATGACGCCCGGTGAGCCGTATCACCCGGAAGGCGAAGCGAATGGGTATCTGATTACGCTCGGTGGCAAGCGGCTATTCTTCGCGGCCGTCGGCGAATGCGTACCGGAGATTCGCGCGCTACGCGACATCGAGGTCGCCGTCATGCCGATGAACCTGCCGGTCGATCGGATGCGACCGATTCCGGTCGCTGAATGCTTAAAGACGTTCGAGCCGCGAATCGTTTATCTGAACCACTACGACAATCCGCATTCGCGGTGGATTGCGGACCCACAGTCGAATCCGCGGCCGGATCTTGCGTACACGGCGGCTACGATCGAGACGCTACGTCACGAGCTCGAAGGCACCGGCATCGAGCTGCGCGACGTCGGCTGGTATCCCGCGCAGTAGCGCGGCCGCAGCGCTAGTCGCGACAGTTGTACGGCTCGCGCCTGATCTCGGGCCGCCAGGCCCAGTAGCGCGTAAACGTCGCAGGCTCGGCAAACGTTTCCGGGTCCGTCACGGTCAGCGTGTAATCGAGCCGGTCCTCGGTCTCATTCAGCGTGAATCGCTCGACAAGCTGAATCTGTCGGCTCTGCGGCGTGCCGTCGCCGTAAAGGTACGGCGCGTCGATGCGATCCGTCTCGACGATCAGCGTGCGGCCTTCCCAGCGGCCCGTCGAATAGCCGAGCGGGGAGTAGGGCGCGTCGGCCGGGCGCGACTCATCCATGTGGAACACGCGCTCGGCATCGTAGAGCTCGGTGTTCAGCACAATGTCGTCGCCGCTCTGTGAAAACTCGAACGGGTAAGGGTTCGTCATCAGATATGGCATGCCGCGCGGGTCGCAGCCGAGATACGGGCTCGTCGATGGATCGAAGCTCTCTCGCTTCGCCTCGGCCGCTGCGGTCAGCGGGCCGACGCCGTCACCGTAGAGCGGGAACGAGGCACGATCGTTGAACACCGTGCTCCAAACGCGAAAGATGCTCGTCGCCGTGCGCCGCGCGTTCTCGGCAGCTGCCTCGTCGACGTCGGTCCGGTAGAGATTGCCCGCCATGCCTTCGGGCCAGCGCGGTGCCGAGCGTGCCGTCAACAGCACCTCGCGGCCGTCGGCCAACAGCATATTCATCGCGAACATCTCCGGCAGGCCGCGCCGCGACGACTCGCCGGCGAAGCGCACGCGGTCGCCGACATGCGCCATGTCGGCGTCGACGCCACGCAGCCGCAGCGTGCTGATCGAGCCGGTCTCGACGTCCCATTCGACGGTGCTGCCGTCGTCGTTCGCCACTTCGACCTTGTACGACGCATGCGGGTTGCGCCAGCGCGTCTCAGTCACGACGCCTTCGATCTCGACGATATTCTCTTTGTCGAAGATGCCGAGCGTGCTGTGGTGGGCCAGGGCCGGTAGCGCAAGGCCCGCGGCCAACGTAGCGATCGTCAATCTCATGTTCGGCTCCAATAGGTATCGACTACAGCACGTCCGCGTCACGCATCACGGCCTCGCATTTGCGGCGAATCTCGTTAGCGGCCTCGAACGGGTCGGCGTTGACGATGTCTGCCCTGAAGAGCTCGACCGACAACGCGCCGTCATAACCTTTCTCGGTCAGCTTACGGATGATGCGCTCTACCGGTGCGATGCCGTCGCCCGGAATGATCCTGTAGTCGTTGTCGATGAGCTCGCGCGGACCGGGCGCCAAGTCCTGGAAGTGGGCGTGTGCGAGCTCGCCGTGCTCGAGCAAGTCCAGATCCTCGAACTTGTTGAGCCCGGACCAGAAATGGAAAAAATCGAGCATCGGGCGAATCGCCGGGTGGTCCGCGGCACGAATCATATCCAATGTCGTGGTCAGCGTTGCCAGATGCGTCGAAGTGCGCGTGAACTCGATCATCGCGTTCAGCCCATACTGGGCCGTGATCGCGCCGACCTCGTGAATCGCCTCCGGAGTCGCGGCGTAGTCGTCGGGCGTCACAGGACGCCGCGTGACTGACGGCGCATAGATCTTCTCCAGCCCGAGCTCGCGGTATTGCTCGCAGCGCCGACGCCAGGTCTCGAGCGACTGGCTGCGTTCCGGGCCTGGTATCCACAGGTCAGGCAGCACAGCAGCAGCCGAGACTGGCGTCAGATCCAAGTCCGACAACAGCCTGCCGGCGGCTTGCAACGTTTCGCTTTCGAGGAAGTCGTCGAGCCTGCGATCGCTGAGCTCAACATAGCGAATGCCCGCGCGTGCCCAGCCCTCGAGCGAGCCTCTGAAGCCGGCGGCGGCCGACGTGTTCTGATGAATAGACAGCTGCATTTGCGTTCCTCGTGTCGGCTGCGACCAGATTGGACCCGGGACGGCAGCAAGCAAGGGTACCGTCAGTAGATCTCGGCGTGTCAGCATCCGCGTTCCTCCGTCGTCGTTGCCGTTAGCGTGCGAGCGGATCGGGCCGCAGCTGGAACTTGACCGCCTTGCTCGTCGCGCCGCGGCCGCCTTCGATGTGCCACGAGGCGTGGATCGCGTAGTTCGCCCACAGCCCTCGGCCTTTCCAGCCGCCATCGGGGTCGTCGATGCGGCCGTCGACACCGCGTGTCGAGAAGCCCATTGGGTACGGCACACGCATGACGACGAAGTCGCTGTCAGGCGGCAGCACGAGCAGCGAGTCCGAGCCGGTGCCAGTTGCGATCGGTATATTTTCGCCGAGGCCGAGCGTGCCGTATTGATCGACCCAGTTGTAGTAGAGCATGTCGGCACTGCCCGAGTCGTTGACGCCCTTGAAGTGCGGACCGGGCGTCTCGTGCAGCGTCCATCCCTCCGGACAGTGCTGGCCCGTCGCTGCCGGACCATTCAGCACCTCGCACTTGCGCCGATCGAAGCTCGCGAAGTGGCCGCTGCCGGCGAGCGCCGTCCAGATGACGCCATCGCGGTCGATGTCGATGCCGCGCGGCGTGAAGCCATTGATCGTCGAAGCTGGATTGTTGAACGGCGGCTCGTAGACTTCCGCCAAGCACGTCATCGGCGGGTTCGCGCCCGGGTCGAGCCGGATGATCGCGCCCGGCACATTGTAGCCCTGCGCAACCCAGACGGAGTTGTCGACGGAGCTCGGCACGATGCCGTAGCTGCCGCCGTCGATGCGCGCATCGAGCGTCGGATCGATCGGCCGGTTTGGCTCTACATAGGCGTCCTGCCGGCCATTACCGTTCGTGTCGAGGATGTACGGGCACCAGCCTTGCGAACGTTCGGCATCGCCCGTTTCGTCAAATTCCCGCATGTTGAGCCAGCCCAACACCGGGCTGCCGGGATTGCTGGCCCAGACCGTGTTGTCGGCGTCCTCGGCGATTTGCAGATGATGCGTGCCGAAACACGTATCGATCAGCGTGAACTCGGACGTGTCTGGATCGTAGACCGACAGATGGCGATTGCTGGTCGTCATCGGATAGAGCTGTGCAGATGGGTGGTCCGAGCCCTCGCGACAGAAGTCCGGCGTCTGCGGCGCGCGAATCGCGTGCGTCAGCCAGACTCGTCCTAGATGGTCCATCATCGGATTGTGCAAGCTTGCCTTGCCGGACCAGACGACCTCATCGCCGTTGTGTGCCGAGGGCTGGAACACGAACTGCGGATGCGTGAACGGCGTGTCTTGATCCCGCACCGGTGCGGCAATGCGCGTCAGCGAGTTGCGGACCGGATCCAGAATATTCAAGTCTGGCGTGCCGAACTCTTGCACGCCGTAGACGAATCCATTCGCGTTCAGCGTTGGATTACGCTTGTCGGTCGATACCGTGTCGTGGACGAATCCCTTGCGGTCGGCCCAGTCCCACTGCGTGATGACGACGTTGCGCTCGAGACCCTCAGGCCGGGGCGGTGTCGGCGGGACTTCGCCGGCGGCGATCCGATCGGTCCAATCGGCGTACATCGCAAGTGCGCGCTCACGCCCGAAGCGCGACAGTGCGGCCGTCATGCTCGCGCCGGATTGCCCGGACTGCACACGGCGGTCCCAAGCCGCGACCGTCGACTCGAAGTTGCCGAGGCTCTCCGGTATCTCGCGCGTCGCCTTGTTGCCGAGCTGATGGCAGACCGTGCAGCCGCCACCGATCGCGCCGGATTTCATTTGGCCGATCCAGTGCTGTTGGCTGTCGAGGCCAATGGCAATGCCGTTACCGCCCACACCGGTGCCGGGAAAATCGCTTCTCGGCGGCGGCTCGAGAAGCGAGTACCAATAACTCGACGGGAAGTACTGCGCGGCCGCCTGCGGCGTCGGTGCAATC
>JAHEEN010000233.1 GCA_024640685.1 Rhodospirillaceae bacterium | reverse complement strand
GCAGCCATACAACGCCGACTGCTCGTGCTCGAGGAACAAGGCGGCGATGCGTTCTTCGGCGAGCCTGCGCTGCAAATCTCGGACCTGATGCAGAACGACTTCAGCGGCAACGGCGTGGTCAGCCTGCTGTCGGCAGATCGGTTGTTGCGCGAATCGCCGCAGCTATACGCAGCGTTTCTGATGTGGCTCTTAAGCGAACTGTTCGAGGAGCTACCGGAATGCGGCGACCTGCCGACGCCGAAGCTCGTGCTGTTTTTCGACGAGGCGCATCTGCTGTTCAGCAAGATGCCGAAATCGTTGCTCGAGAAGATCGAGCAGGTCGTCCGTTTAATTCGCTCGAAAGGCATCGGCGTCTACTTCGTATCGCAGAGCCCGCTGGATCTTTCAGAACCGGTGCTGGGCCAGCTCGGCATGAAAGTGCAACACGCATTGCGCGCCTTCACGCCGAAGGATCAAAAATCGATCAAGGCTGTCGTGAGCGGCTTTCGCAGCGACGGCGCGTTCGACGTCGGCGAAGCGGTCAAGACGATGGGCGTCGGCGAAGCGCTCGTATCGACGCTCCAGAGCGACGGCGCGCCGGCGCCGGTGCGCCGTACGCTGATCTGTCCACCGGAGTCGCGGCTCGGCCCGATCAGCGACGAGGAGCGCGCAACCGCAATCGGGCGCTCGCCACTCAAAGGTAAGTACGAGACGCCGCTCGATCGCGAGTCAGCCCACGAGCGACTCCAGGCACGCGCTGCACAGGCTGCTGCGCGCACCGAGGCCGAGACGCGGCAAGCGGAGACGAGATCCACGCGAACGAGCACGCGGCCGCGATCGAGCGGCCGCCAACGTCAAAGCGTCGGCGAGGCATTTCTCAAGAGTGCCGCCCGCTCCGTCGGCCGATCGCTCGGCACGAAGCTCGCGCGCGGCATTCTAGGCTCGCTGCTGCGCTGATGCTGATCGCACAAATCAGCGACACGCATATTCTTGCAGCCGCGGACGACCACCCGTCCGCCGACTTGCGCGCCGACTGCCTCGCGCGCGTCGTCGCCGACATCAACGAGCAGCGACCCGATGCCGTGTTGTTTACAGGCGATACCGTGCAGCACGGCCGGGCCGACGAGTACGCGCGGCTACGCACGCTGCTAAGGCCGCTAACCGCACCGCTCTATCTCGTGCCCGGCAACCGTGACGACAATGAAACGCTACGCGATGCTTTTCGCAGCGAAGGATTCCTGCCAAGCTCAGGGGAGTTTCTTCATTACACGGTCGATGCGTTTCCCGTGCGTTTCATCGCACTCGATTCAACGGCACCGGAGGAGCGCAAAGGCCGCTACTGCGACGAGCGCCAGCAGTGGCTAGCAGCAACACTAGCCGACGAGCCCGAGCGCCCAACGCTACTGTTCATTCACCATCCGCCGTTCGACGTCGACGATCACTACATCGGTGGTTACCGGCACGGTGATGAGGCCGCAATACTGACCGATATCGTTACACGCAATCGGCAAATCGTGGGCGTTCTTTGTGGTCACGTGCACTGGCCCGTCGAACGGGAGTGGGCCGGCACGCAAGCGAGGATCATGCCGAGCGTCGCCGTCGACGTGCGCAAGGGAATCGATGAAACCGAGGCGCAACAGCGCCCAATCTACTGGCTACATACCGTCGATGCCGATGCGTGTCTCGTTAGCCACGCGCGCATGACGCCCGCGTAGCCGGGCCGGTTCAGCGTTCGCGCGTCACCGCGCGCAACGTGCCGACTAGCAGGCTGCTAATTTTGAACGCTACAGCCGTACGTCCCAATCTCGACGCCGGGCCGATAGCGCCAAATGTGGTAACGCTCGGCCGTGACGGGCTCGGTAAACGTCGCCGGGTCCGTCGCCGTCAAGGTATAGGCCAGCTCCCCGGCATCCGTGTCGAGCGCAAACCGCTCGACGATCTCGACGGCCTCGCTCTGTGGCGCCGCAACCAGGCCCTCGAGCTTGAAGTAAGGCCAGCTAATCTGCGTCGTCGTGACGATCAGATCGTCACCGTCCCAGCGGCCGACCGAATAGCCCAGCGGTGACAGCGGCTGCTCAGCCGCGCGCGCGTTCTCACCCATGTGGATGATCCGCGTGTTGTCGTCGGATTCGATCCGCAGTGTGATATCGCCGTCGTCCCGCTCGATGAACTCGACCGGATGCGGGCCGATGTACGAGATCGCCTCAGGCATGCCGGGCGTCACGCAGCGCAATACGGGATCGTCGGTGATCGGATCGAAGGCCTGGTACGCGGCACGCGCAGCGGCTGTGAACGGCGGATCGGCAGCGAACTCCGGAGGGTTCGTCTGCACAGTTGTCCAAACGCGAAAAATGTCGGCGACCGGCGCCTGGAACTCCTCCGGCGCGCCGAAATCCGTACGCCGCCCGCCGATGACGTCATCCGACCAGCGCGGCCCCTCGGCGCTCAGCATCATGACCTCACGACCGTCCGGCAGCAGGATATTGCTGACAGCCAAATAGGTCTCGCGGCGTGTCGACGTCAGCCCCGCAGCGCGGATGACCTGGCCGACCTGGACAAGACTGCCGGTCACGCCTGCCCGGTTCAGGCTATTGAGGTCGCCGCCCTCGAGCTCCCAGACGGCCGAAGTACCGTCGTCTTCGACGACCTCGATGTCGACGCGCACGTGCGGATTACCCCAACGCACGCGCACGACCTCGCCGAGCAGCTCTCGATCGACGCCGCCCTCGATCTCGGCGAATGAGTGGTGCGCCTGCGCCCTCAATGGCGTGGCTGCGATGCAGAGTAGTAAATATCGGTGATACGCGCACATGTCGCTTGGCCTCGCCAGTGATCGGCTCATCGGCGCGAATATAGCATCCGCGCATTGACGTCGACGAAGCTGAGTGAGAGAACTCTGACTACCTCCAGTCTGTTGCCAACAAGCAACGCCGTCGATGGCAGCACAGGCCCGTAAGAAATAACGCTTGCGCTCATGGCATCAGACTATTATCGTCGGTACAACAATATTGAAGACGAGAGACCTGAGCGTCACAGGGGTACGCGCTCGAATCGAGAGGGATAGGCCCGGCCAGCCGTATAGGGGTATCGGCCAGCGCCCTCTCGCGGTCCGTCACAGAGTTCGCTTGGCTTGACTTGTTGTGCATTAGCAGCAGCGTACGGTCGAACAGCATAGGCTCGACAGCGCTGCAAGGGGGGAGCAGCCGGGAAACGACGGCCGCATCGCGTATACGCGAGCCTCAAGGCTCGTGTTCCCTGGGCCCGTCATACCCCATTCTCCACCCTGAAGAAGTCGAGTAGTGCTTGTTAGTCAAGCACGACCGAGGGAGGGCGTGGCTCGCCGCGCTGAGTTGATATCAACTGATAGGGGGCACACAGAGTGCGAAACAAGAAACTACTGAGAAAGACACTGCTCGGGGCTGCGGTCTCGGTCGGTGCAACGGTGTTCCTGCCGCTTCAGGATGCCGCTGCACAGCAGAATAGAACGGCAGCGCAGGCGCTCCTAGAGGAGGTCGTCGTCACAGCGAGACGACGCGAGGAGACGCTCGAGGACGCGCCTCTGTCCGTCGTCGCTATCTCCGGCGAGGCGATGCAAGCGCAAGGCATCTACGACACGCGCCAAATCGGCGATTTCGCGGCCAACGTCAATCTGCAGGTCGAGGACCGTTCCAATATCTCGATGATCCACATCCGCGGTATCGGCGGCGGCTTCGCCAACCCGATCCAGGTGTTCGGCGCGGGCATGTACATGGACGGCCATTACCTCGCAGGCTCGATGGCGAACTTCATGAGCACGATGGACGTCGAGCGTGTCGAGGTCCTGCGCGGACCGCAGGGCACGTTGTTCGGCAAGAACGTCACGGGCGGCGCGGTCAACATGGTCAGCGTCAAGCCGCAGGACACGTTCGAGAGCTCGATCATTCTGCGCGCCGGCGATTATGGCCAACAGGACGTTCGCGGCATGATCAATATCCCGATCTCCGACAATGTCTTCGGTCGGTTCAGCATCGCCGACGAGCAGCACGACGGCTACTGGACGAATCGCACCAAAGGCACCTCTGTCGACTGGAATGACCAACAGTCGTTCCGCGGCTCGTTGCGTTTCACGCCGGGTCAGTGGACGATCGACGCGACGTATCTGCACACCGAGCAGCAAGGCGGCCAGGTCGGCATGCGCTGTAACGCGCGGCCTAATTCCGAGCTCGTCAACAGTCTGCAGAACACGGCCGGTGGCAATCACGTCTTGACGCAGGCGCAGCTCGATACGCTGAACTCGTTCCCAACGTTCGATGGCAGCGGAGCGAACGCTGGTTACGGCGCCTGGGGCGGCGACTTCACGTATCCCGATGGCACCGAGGCGGATGTCGGCGGCCATATCGAGCAGCTCGGCGCGGGCGAGACGGTTCGTTTCCTGGATAACTGCTTTCAGGACGCGGCGGCCGGCGACTTCGTGAACTCCTCCGAAGGCCTGGATGACTCCGACACCGAAACCGACAACCTCTTTCTGTCGTTCGTCTGGGATTCCGACGGCGAGGTCGGACCGTTCGAGGCCCTGCAGGTGCGGACCAACTTCTCGGACCGCTCGACGGAGTACACCTGGCACAACGACCGCGACAAGGGCATCGTGCCGGGCGACAGTCTCGGCCACACCGGCTTAGCGGCGGGTTTCGCGCAGGACAGCCAGAGCTTCGAGCTAATCTTCGACGCGACGCTGAACGACCGCGTGAGCTTCCTCGCCGGTGTGTGGGCGTTCGACGACGAGGCGAATACGGGCACGGGCGAC
>JAHEEN010000054.1 GCA_024640685.1 Rhodospirillaceae bacterium | reverse complement strand
TAGCGCGCAATGGATTTTAGTAGGCGCGACGCTTGCGGCCATCGCGCTTGCCTATTCATCGGATTTACAGCGTTAGGTGGGTTTGATACGTCGCAAGTTTATTTGAGCGGACCCGAGGCGCAATGCAAGCTGCTCGCTACGACGGGCGGCTGGAGATTCTTCTGTTCCCGTGACCCGGAACGGCATGGCCCGAACGGGCACACGCCGAGACGGTCCGAGGGCATTGCCCTCGGACACCACAAGAATCTCGGCTAAGTATAGATTCGCTCGTCAGGAACTATAGACGTTCCGGATAGAGGTCGAAGTTCTTGCCGTCCATCGTGACGCGGACGCTCTTGAGCTCGAATCGATTGGGGTCGCTGTTTCGATTGCCGCGGACAACCACTTTGGCACCAACCGGGAAAACGTCGTCTTCCAAACCGGCTCGCTGGGCCCTGCGTCCCGATGCCAGCGTGATATCCCAAATCTGGCCGTTCTCGTCCTCGACCTGCATCGTCCCGTGAGGGCCATTGATCTCCGCGGCCGTACGAACGGTACCGCTGATGTCCATCTGGTCTCTTTCCTGCCCACCCCAGCCGTGATGGGCGATGACCTGGGTCGATAAGCCGGCAAGCAGAAGGCCGCTTGCGCTCAATGCTGCGATTTTTCTGTGCATAGCTGACTCCTGACGAATCTGACGGAATTGCCGCGAATCGTGCTCTACGCTAGAGCGTTTCGCGACGATCGCTGTGTATTCTACGTTATTTTGGAGCGCTGAGTCCGCTGTCAGCCTAGCCGCACCAGTCGCTGCCGGTTGCGGGAGAGCTCCTGCGTCCGGTGTCGTCAACTAAGCCGTTTGTGCGCTAACTATCGGCTCGAGCGCTGCGCGCCGACGGAAAGCCAACCGCATCCCAGTCGATGCGTCGCGTTGCGTACATGCCGCACGCGAGCACGAAGAACAGCCCGATGCTGCCCGACACGAGCGCGTAATCCTCGAGGCGTAGCACCAGAAACAGGTATCCGTAGATCAAAGTCAGAAGGGCTACGACTGGAAGGGCCCGCCTATTGGATCCGAGCACGGCCGCGCTGTACCCGCCAATCAGACTAATCGAAGGGACGGCACTCACTACGTATGCGACGATGAAACCCGCATGTTCAGCAAACGCGATGAGCAGCAGGTAGAAAAGCGAATTCGCTAGGCCCACGAGCAGATACTGAACTGCGTGAAGCCTTATCGGCGTAAACAGCTCGAACATGAAGAAAGCGAGGAACGTCAGTGACAAGAACAGCACTGCATACTTTACGGCGCGCAGGCTAGCCTGGTGGACACCAATCGGCACAATTAGATCGACGCCGAAGGCCGATGCCCATATTCTTCGGGCAATCGCAAGCTCAGCCAAGTCCGATCGAGACCAGACGGATGGGTATCCGCGCCCTAGGCTCAATACGCTCCACGACGCATCGAAGCCGCTACTGCTGACGCTCCGAGTGTCAGGAAGATAACCGCCCCCGAAGCTTGGCGACGGCCAATCCGCTTGCAGGGTCACCGTCGTACTATCGCCGAACGGTAGAAACATCAGCTTTGCCGTACCGCCGATTCGAAAAGCCATCTCGAATTCGATCTCCCCGTCGAGCGCTTCGATCCCCAGTTCGGACATCGGCACGACGAGCTGCGGTCCGAGGCCAGCGACACGTTCGCCGCCCGCAGCGAACTCGGCAGTCGTGTCACCGACCGTGATCGTTACCGGCTCCCGGATCGAGCGAGGATCGGAGACCGGAACCGACAACAGCGCATCGTCCCAGCGTGGACTAGAGCTGCCATCGAATCCTGCCGGCGCAGCCAGGGATCCCGACATTCGAACGCTCGCCGTATAAATCGGAATCTCGTAGATACCTCTCGTCAACGCTTGCGACTCCGCGACGACGTCCACCGTCAGTCGCGATGGAAGCGCATAGAGCTCGCCTTCAGACTCGTTAGCCAGAAGACTTGGCGGACGCGCGGTTTCACGCGCAAAGACCAAGATCGGCCCGCCTATCGTTTGATAACCGCCCCAACTGTTGGCAACCTCTCGCGCGGCTTCGTCCGCGCGGCGACCCCGCTCCGCGATCTGCGACTCGATCATCCCGAGTGGGATCAGCAGAACGATGACCAGCAAACCGATGAACAGCAATTTCCCCGTCACTGACTCGCGAAACCAAACAACCAGCTCCGTCACATGACATCCTCGTATTGAGATTGCGCAAGCGTACGCAGCAAAAATGCTATCCGCGGGGCGGAAATCTGACGAAATCTTGCGGCTGACTGCGAGCGTTCTCGGAATCTTTTCGGGACCGGTGCGAATCTGTCATGATCGGCTCAGACCTCAGGAGGAGTGACATGGGTAGCTGCGCAAGAATCGCCGCCGCGTGCATTTTGGCCGCGTTTGGATACGTCTCTGTGGGAGCGGCCGATGCCGCCGACCTCGTGATCCTCGTCAATCAGGGCGCCGTGCCGGGCGTACGAGCGATCGCGGCCGAATTCGAGAACGTCAGCGGACACCGCGTCATGGTGGTCCAAGCCAATAGCGAAATGATGCAGCAGCGCGGCCGCGACGGCTCGGCAGACCTCGTGACCGGCAACCCCGGTGTCGTCGACGAGCTCGTCGCCGATGGCCGAGTCGTGGCCGACACGGTCACGCCATTCGTGCTCGCAGGTCTCGGTGTCTCGGTCAGAGCCGGCGCGCCGAAGCCGGATATCAGCACGGTGGAGGACTACGCCGCCGCCCTGCGCGCGGCCGAGTCGATCGGCTATTCACGCGGTTGCAGCGGCACGCATGCCGCCGAGGGCATCGCAGAGCTCGGTCTTACCGAAGAGCTTGCGAGCAAAACAACTAGAACCGTCAACGGACCCGTCACTGCCTATCTAGCGCGAAACGAGTTCGAGCTCGGCATTCAACAGACGAATATCATGGTGGGTGTGCCTGGCAGTGACTACGTCGGCCCGGTGCCCGCCCCCTTGAATAAGCCCTGCCAATCGAACGTAGCATTGCTGGCGGCCTCGAACGAGGAGGATGCGGCACGTGAGATGATCCAATTCATGGTATCGCCGGCCGCTGCGCCATTGCTGCGCGCGACGCACGTCGAGCCGTTCAGCCCTTGATTGGACCCGCTCTCTACAGACTACCGAGATAGACTCGCGGCAGCGTCGATTCGCTCAACACCGATCGCCTGCTCGAACTGCTCCCAGACGGGCGCCATCGTCGACTGCCACTCGGCCATCTGCGCGTCGGTCAGCTCGATGACTTCGCTGCGACCGGATTCGATGACGCTGCGTCTCGCCTCTTGGTTGATCTCCTCGGCGTGAGCATTACCCCAGATAGTGACTTCGGCGATGATCTCTTCGAGCCCGACTCTCAGATCGTCCGGCAACGAGTCCCAGAACTCGGCATTGACGGCCACGAAGTATCCAACGTAGCCGTGGTTGGACTCCATGATGAACGGTTGAACCTCATACAGCTTCGACGAGTAGACGTTCGACCACGTGTTCTCCTGCGCGTCGATCGTGCCGGTTTGTAACGCTTGATAGACCTCGCCGAGGGCCATCTTTTGCGGTATCGCGCCGATCGCCTCCGTTTGCGCCTGCAGCACGTCGGACGCCATGATCCGAAACTGCAGACCGCGCGCGTCGGCGGGCACGTTCAACGGTCGCCTCGCAGTCAGCTGCTTCATGCCGTTGTGCCAGAACGTGAGCCCATGAAAGCCTCTGTGATCGAGCGCGTGCAACAGATCCTGCCCTTCCGGGCTCGCCTGAAACGCCTCTACGGTCTCGAGATCCGGAAACAGGAACGGCAAATCGAAGAGCTGGAACTCATCGGTCAGACGGTCGAACTTCGATAACGACACCGCCGTCAGCTGCACCTCACCGAACGCGAGCGCTTCCAGCGCGTCGTCCTCGTTCATCAGTTGGCCGGACGGATAGACCTCGACGACGACACGACCGGGAAACCGCTGCTCGGCAAGCTCCTTCAGACGCTGTGCGGTACGACCCTTGGGCGTCGCAGGCGCTGTCACATGCGGGAACTTGATGATGTACGGCTCGGCAGACTGTCCGGTGTCGCCCTCGCAGGCGCACAGTGCAGCAAAGGCCGCGATGGTCGCCGCGCGGCGTAGAAGCCTCTTCAGGTTGCGCGAGTCGTTCATATGTTCGCGTCTGGAATCTAGTGGATTTCCTATTCTACGACCGTTTTGGCGACTGCTCATTGATCAGATGACTACAGCTTCGTCGAGATTCAGAAGCGTCCTGACGACGCTGTAAGCCGTCAACATCGACGTACGCGGATTGCTCGCAGACGGCTTGCCCGTCAAGGTAATCGTGAAATCTCCGCTCTCTGCCCGAACCTCGATCTCGTGAATGTTGCCGGTCACGGACGGGTCTGCAATGAGCTCGACGTCCGTTTCATCGAAGCCGAGCCCAGCGAGTGCCACGGTCGCCGCAACGTTCGAGTTCTTCGGGAACGCGAGCGCGGCTTGGCGTGCCGTTCCACGGTAAATGACCGTTGGCTCCTCGAGCCGGTCGAGGTCGATACCGTCGGTCGCCGTCGATCCCTGCCACGCCCTCGGAAGCTTTCTGCCCCGATAGCGAACGCTGGCTATCCCAGCCAGATTCGCCGCGCGCAACGCATCGATCCCGCCGACAGCGCCTGCAGGAACGATGAGTCTCGATCCCGCGTCCTGCGCCGCCAGTCGCAGGCTGGCCAGTAGCTCGGGGTCGGCTAGCGCTCCGGCGGAGACGACGATCAAATCGGCACCGCTGCCCAGAACTTCTGCGCCGTAATCACGTACGGCCTCATGGCCGGCACATTCGACAACGAGCCGTGGATTTCTCCCTAAAAACTCAACAATATCAGTGAGAAATGGAAGATTTGCAGATTTATTATCAATTGTGCGAACCAGTATCCCTGTCAGCGGAGGCGCGCCGGACATTCGATCCGTCAGCGTTTCGACAACGGCGTGGCCGATCCCACCGAAGCCGATTAGACCGATCGCATCCATACGGCGTCGTCGGTTACTGCAGTCGCGATGCGAAAAGCATCACAGCTGCGGCACTCTACTCGAGCCCAACGATCTCTCGAGCGTCACCTGAGAGCTCCAAGATGTGCAGCCCGGCGTTGGATCGGTCGACCGCATAGATGTAGCCGCGATCATCGATATTCACGTTATTCGTCGAGATCACCCGGTCGCAGTACTCGACACCGTCGACCTCGGTGCAAAGCTCTATCGAGTTCTCATTCGGCTCCGGGATGTAATAGGCAACCTCGACCGGCTGAAACGGATTGCGGATGTCGACCGCGCGAATCCCTGCGTTGAAGTACGACAGCAGCGCTAGCGTCTTATCGAAGCTCGGGTGGAACGCATCGTGAACGGCATGCGGGCCAAAGTAGCCGCCCTTGTGACAGAAGTCGCCCGGCTCCTCCGGCACCTGGAACGTGGAGATTGGAATCGGCGTTTCTTCCTCGGTGATATCGATCATGAACATGACGTCGCGGCCCGCCTGGCACCGCAAGTCGGCTCTCTCCCCGGACTCCGAGACAACGATCAATAGATCTCGGCTGCGAAACAGTCCGTCATCGACGTAGCCGGGAATCGGCACATCGTAGATGGGCTTGGCCGCGTGCACACCCCAATAGCTCGGCATATCTAGGCGAGCAATCTGCGGATACAGGAGGTTCTCGGTTGTCGGCGCAAACGGGTCCTCGGCGTCGGGATCGCCATTCAAGAATTTGTCCCGATCGAGAATCTGCAAGACACCGTCGCCGCCGCTCTCGTAACCAAGATACATGCGATTACCGACGACGAACGGCTGATGGAGTCCGGCGATATTGGGATTCGGGAACGGTTGCCCGCTGCCCGGCTGCCAGCCGTCGAGCGCGAAATCGCGGATGTGCCGCGGCTTCTCAGGTTCACCCATATCGAATGCCTGCAGGACGCGCGTGACGCTCCATCCATCGGTCGGCGTTCCGTTCAGGTAGGCGATCCCGGTCTCGCAGTCCCACTGCATCTTGTGCGTCTCACGCGTGCCGCGGTTCGATTCGGGCCGCGCCGACTCGCCGGTCTCGGCAATCGTCAACAGGTACACGAGTGCTGCGGGATCGGTCGCGTCGAAGAGCTCGTAGCTGAGGCGTCCATTGGTCCTGATCAGGTAGGTCTTATCGGGATCGCCGTTCGGCAGTGCCGCGCCATCGCAGACCTGAACATGCTGCGCGCCGCTCGCCTCGACGCCGTGCGCAGGCACATGGGTCAGCAACTCCGGCACAGTGGGATCGGTAACGTCGAGCGCCGACAGGCCATTGACCTCGGCTGCTCCGCTGAGTGCGTTGATAGCCGCGCCCGCATGATGCCCGACGAACAAGACTCTACGCTCGCCGTAGCGGTGCACGATGGGCTGGTAGGCCGAGCGGCCCTGTAGATCGTGGCGGCCGACGAGACGCATGTTGCGCGACGCCGGCGTGACCGACTCGGTGGATTCCGCCGGAGTAAGTCGTTCCGACGGCTCGGCCGTCTCAGACGAGGACTCGCACGCGGCGACAGCAGCCATGGCAGCTGCGAGCATCAACCAACGCACCGTCAACCCCACTCGAGCTCTTCGCCGCCTTCCGGCGTCAGGAAGCCGAGCAGGCAACCGTTGGCACCGTCTCTGAGGCGGTGGCAACGCACCGAGACGTTCATCCCCGGCGCAACCGAGTCCTCCGTGACGCCGTAGTTCAGGAGGTTGATGATTCCCGTTGCCTCGAGCACCCAGACCGCCGTCTCGCCGTTGTCGTCAGTCACTTCCATATATAACCAAACGTGCGGGTTTACCCAGTGGACCTCGGTAATTTTACCTTCCAAGTACGTGTACTCGGTCATGATGTAGCCGCCGCTAGAATGATGCGCGCCGACTGGCGACATCAGCATCAGTAGCGCCGTCGCAGCGGCGACAGCGAAGTTCTTTGGCCTCATCGCTTCCTCCCAAACATTCAATCGCTAGCCGTCATCCGGCTTGTTGACGACCGTTGGCGCCTCACCAATGGTTCGATAGCGAATCTCATTGCCGTTCTCGTCTACCCACCCGAGCGATTGCTGAAACACAATGGGCGGCGGCGACCCTTTCGGGACTGTAGCCTCGAGGACGTACAGCTTGCCGGCATGCAGGTAGACCCCGGCATACAAATGAGACTCGTCAGGGTAGATCATCTGGATTTGCTCACCCGCCACGCGACCAATGTAATGATACGCATTGAATACGACCCGACCCGGACGGGCCCGTATCATGCTGGCCGCGTAGACAACCGATGCGTGGACATCGACTTCCCAATAAACACGCAGCGTATCGGCATCGGTGCGGTCCTCGCGCGCGGCGTGAATGCGGTACGCATCCGTATAGTCGACGACCGTGATCTGGTAACTGCTCGCACCGTCCTCGTAGAGAAAGATTCGTGCCGGCATTACGGCGCCGTACTCAGAGTCCCACGTCGTCTCGGTTATCACAAACTCGCCGGGCACGCGGACTTGGAAACCGTCCTCCGTGCTCATGAAGTCTCGCCACGCCTGCGCCGACGACGCCGTGGCCCACATACCGCTCAGAATCACGAACAATACCGAGACGAAACGCATGATAGCCCCCCGCAGCTTCCAAGCCGTGCCAGCGAGTTACCGGCTTCTCCGCCGAAACCCCGCCAGCTCGCGTCGCTTTTCCCCGTCTTTTTGTCACGCCTTTGCCCTATTCCAGGCCCACCCAATATACTGACGCGGACTGGAGTTTTCACGTGGATTAGGGCCTTTCTCAAATGATTCAACAGTGGCTCACGATGCGCCGCCCGACGCTCATCCTGGGCACGGCATTGTTTGTAGGCACACTAGTCGCTCTGCGACAGCCAGCGGCGGCACACCACTCGTTCGCGCCGCTACGCACGGCAACGGGCGAGGATGTCATCGAGATATACGACGGCGTCGTCGATACCTACAAACTCCTGAATCCGCACACCGCACTGATCCTGAATCTCGATAACGAAGACGGAAGTCGATCCGCTTGGCTCATCGAGATGAGCTCGTCGGCAACGCTCGCTCGTGAGGGGTGGACCGACAATTCCCTGGTTGCCGGCGAGCCAATTACCGTTGCGGTCATGCGCTCTCAAGCTGAGCACCGGGGGCGCCTGCGGGCAATTCTCGTGCACCCGAACGAGGATGAATCGGGGCGATTGTTCGTTCTCTACGGTATCGGCGGCGATACGCCGATTATGCGGAGGTTGCAGGAGCGTCTACCTCTATGCGGAACGATCGACCCCACCCTCAGCCGGAGCCAGTGCTTCGCGGTTAACGCGAACGCGCTCGCGGCGCTCACGGCCGAATTCCCGGGAAAGATGGGATACGTACTGCCGTAGGCTGGGAAGCGGCGTGCCTATCGACATCGAAAGAACTAGGAAAGTGCGATGAAAATCTTGTTCTGCGCCGCGGGAGTCGTCGCCGCATTTGGGTCGACGAGCGCAAACGCACAAGCCCCGGCTTCGACCGAATCGATTCCCGATTTTTCGGGCGTCTATATCGGCTCGCCGCAAATCCTACAGCCCGATGTATATCCGCTCACGCCCGATGGAAAAAACCTACAGGACGTCTTCGACCCGCTCGCGTTAGGCCCGTGGATGCACGATGACTGTGCAGTAGAGAACTTCCCCGCCCTCCTCTGGGCAGGCACGGTCTCGAACATGCAGGTCATCCCTGGAGACGGACGCATCGAGATCCGCTACGAGCACAGTGGCGCGGTCCGTACCATTCAGATGGATGACGCGCCGCCACCGAATGAAGATCACACCGCGCTCGGTTTCTCCCGCGGGCAGTGGGACGGAAACGCACTGGTCATAGAAACCACGCAGCTGACCGGCGGCATCATCCACCTCGATTGGGGCTATCCCGTCAGCCCCGACGCCCGGGTCATAGAGCGGTATAGCCGCAACACCGGACGAAACTTGCAGCTCGAGCTCGTCGTGGACGATCCCGTGAACTATACCGAGCCCGTGACGATTCAACGCGAGTGGCTCTGGGCTCCCGAAGAGACGCTGCGCCCATGGAACTGCGTGAGCCTCGGGCCGCGAGACGCCGAGCCCGACATCGACGAGATTCGGCGATTGATCAACGAACTGTAGCCGGAAAAACGCGACACATTCAGCACGCGAAAGTGAGAACGCCGTGATCTGCGCGTGATATTTCCGCCGGATGCTGGCCTCCGTACTCGTTCAACCAACGGAGCCAGTCTGATGAAAAACACGCTATATGCCGTCGTCGCGGCTACGTCGATTGCCGCAATGCCCGCTGCAAACGCCGTGGACTTCGACGTTCAAATCACCAATCTCAGCAATGCAATCTATTTCACACCGTTCCTCGTAGCTGCCCACCCGGCAGGCAACAACCTATTCGTCAGCGGTCAACCGGCCTCGGCGAATCTTCAAGCGATGGCAGAGGGTGGCGACATCAGCGGACTCGAGGCCGATGTCATGGCGCTCGGTGCCACGATCGTGACCGATCCGGCGAGCGGCCTGCTCGGACCGGCGACCAGCACGACGTTCACTATGAATACCGACAGCACGTCGAACGATCGCCTATCGATCGTCGCAATGCTGTTGCCGACGAACGACGCGTTCGCAGGCCTAAACGCCGTCGAGATCCCGACCGCGCCCGGCACATACCGCTTCGACGTGCCGGCCTATGACGCCGGCACCGAGGCCAACGACGAGCTGATCACCGGCGGAGGCATGCCCGGCACGCCCGGCATTCCGGCGGACCCCAACGGGCTAGCAGGCACCGGCGGCACAGGCGCGGCGGCTGCCGACGCGAATCCGAACGTGCACATCCATCGCGGCAATCTCGGTGACAGCAACGCAACCGGCGGTCCCAGCGATCTGGACAGCAGCGTGCACCGGTGGCTGAACCCGGTGATTCGCGTCACGCTGACCGTTCGGTAAGGAGAGCATCATGTTGTTCAACCCAACGACCAAAGTCCGCCTCCTCGCCGTTGGTGCCGTTGCGATTGTCGCTGCCGCGTGTGACAACGACAGCTCGGTACCGGCGACCCCGGCGACGCCGCCGCAACCGACGGCGACGTTCGAGGTTACCGTAACGAATCTAACGAACGCTCAACCGTTGTCCCCGGTAGCCGTCATCGCACACCAAGCGGGCTACTCCGTTTTCGACATCGGTAGTCCAGCGACCGAAGGACTCGAGATGCTGGCCGAGGGCGGCGACAACTCGGCACTGATCGCCGCAGCTTCCGGCAACGCCGACGTCATCGCAACGGCATCCGGTGCAGCGCCAATCGGCCCAGCCGGCAGCGAGACAATCTTCTTCGCGGTCCTCGAAAGCGAACTGCCAGGGCTTAACCTCAGCACGAGCACGATGCTCGTCAACACGAACGACGCTATCACGGGCGTAAACGGTTTCGACATCGCCGAGCTCGCTGTAGGCGAAAGCGTGTCGCTGCGCAGCATCGCGTACGACGCTGGCACCGAGGCCAACACCGAGGCAGCGGCCGATATCCCGGGACCCGCCGGCGGCGGCGAAGGCTTCAATGCGGCCCGCGACGACCTCGCCGATCGTGTTGCCATGCACTCCGGCGTCGTCAGCCAAGAAGACGGCAAACCGACGTCGGACTTGACTGGCCAGCACCGCTTCGACAATCCAATCGCGGCCTTTCGCATCGCGCGAATCAACTAGCGAGCCTGCTTCGGCCGCTCAGGGACGAGCGGCCGACTCTTTTCGCTGTGATAATTCCGTGAAGTTTACGGTCTACGCTCCCGACAAAACGTTATCGAAGGTAGCGCCGATGGCCCTACGCAGAATACTGCTGGTCGAGGACGAGACCGATATTGCCGAGCTCGTGTTCCTGCACCTTCAGGATCTCTGCGACGAGATCGTCGTCGCCAGCGATGGTCACGAGGGCATGCGGCTCGCGACGAGTAGCGACTGGTCGCTGATCATCCTCGACTTGCGCCTGCCGGGGCCGGACGGCCTGACAATCTGCCGGGCCGTCAGGCGCGAGCGCACGTATCAACCCATCTTGATGTTGACGTCGAAGTCCACCGAGCTCGACCGCGTGCTCGGCCTCGAGACAGGCGCCGACGACTACGTGACCAAGCCCTTTAGCGTTCTAGAGCTCACGGCGCGCGTTCGAGCGATTCTTCGGCGCGTCGAGAACCTCGCCGTGCGAGCGCCGACCGATACGACGCTCGCTAATCAAATTTCGGCCGGCCCAATCCGCATCGACCCATCCCGGCGTGAGGTCACGTTGTCCGGACAAGCCGTCGAGCTCACGGCCCGAGAGTTCGATTTGCTCGCACACTTCGCGCGTAACCCGGGTCGCGTATATCGGCGCGCCGAGCTGCTCGACCAAGTCTGGGGCTACGGCCACGAAGGCTACGAGCACACGGTCAACTCACACATCAATCGGCTTCGCTCGAAAATCGAAGGCAACCCAGCGGAGCCCGAAGTCATCGTCACGGTCTGGGGCGTCGGTTACAAGTTCTCCGAACACGTTGTATGAACACGTTGTTCGCAAAGCTCTCGGCTGCGCTGTTATTGATCGTCGGCTGCATGGGGACGGCATTTCTGATTCTCGACCGGATCAATACACGCGCGTACTACGATGAGCTTTCACAGCGCTTGAACGCGCCGATCGCAATGTACGTGACGCAGCAACGTCAGCTGATTTCGAACGGCACTGCAGATCTGACGAGCTTACGCGAGCTCGCCGCGGACGCGATGATCGTCAATCCAACCGCCGAGATCTATCTGCTCGACCGAGATGGAAATATTCTGGGACACAACTTGCCGGCAGAGACCGTATTGGCTAGCAGGATTAATCTGGAACCCGTGCGAAATCTCATCGACGGCGCGACGCAGTTCCCGCTCTACGGCGACGATCCGCGCAGCCCCTCCGACCGAAAAGTATTCTCCGCGTGGCCCGTGACCTCGGAGCTCGGCACCGAGGGCTATCTCTACGTCGTGCTCGGCGGGCAGACGTACGAGGCGCTAGCAAGCAACATCGGCAACTCCTACGTCGCGCGCGCGAGCATGATCGCGATTGCGACAATCGCTGCGTTCACAGCTGCCGTGGGTTTGCTGACATTCGGTCTATTGACACGGCGCCTGAAGCGACTCAGTCGCGAGATGCGACGCGTTGCCGCCTCGCGGTTCGAAACCACGCCGGATCTACCCTCGCGCAGCGAGCATAGCGACGAAATTGACGAACTCACGGGCGCATTCATCGACATGTCCGCACAAATTCGCGGCCAGATCGAGCAGCTGACCGAGAACGATCGCCTGCGCCGGGAGCTCGTTTCGAACATTTCTCACGATCTTCGAACGCCGCTTGCCGCAATGCAGGGTTACATCGAGACGCTGATCGTTAAAAGCTCGACGATGGCGCCCGAAGAGCGTGACCGCTACTTGCGAATCGCGCAGAAACATTCGGTGCGGTTGAGCTCACTGATAGGCGATCTGTTTGAGCTCTCGAAGCTCGACTCCGGCAGCGTGACGCCCAACATCGAAAGCTTCTCGCTACCAGAGCTCGTCCAAGATACCGCACAAGGGTTTGCGCTCGAGTCCGAGCGCAAAGCGGTCACGCTGCAGGTCGAAATCGACGAGGCCGCGGGGATCACGATAGGGGACATCGGCTTGATCCAGCGCGTGCTCGAGAACCTCGTCAGAAATGCGATTCAGTTCACGCCCGAGGGTGGCGAAGTCACGATCTCGGTCACCGAGCGGCCCAATGCGGTCGCGGTCAGTGTTACAGATACAGGTCCGGGCATTCCGGCCGAGGACGTGACACGCATTTTCGATCGCTTCTACCGCGCACGCGACGGAGAGGAAGCGCGGTCGGACTCCTCAGGGCTGGGCCTCGCAATCGTCAAACGCATCTTGGATCTACACGAATCGCGGATAGAGGTCGTTAGCAGGCCCAATGCCGGTACGCGTTTCGAGTTCGAGCTGCCGCTGTGCGCTGAAGCAGCCTGATCGAGGCCAGACCCACCCACAGCCAACCGGTTGCGTCACTGCAACTGTCCTCCCCGAGATCGCGGCCCACCGTGTGACCCACTACGTTCTACAAACCGCCCGACACGGGTACACTCGTCTCCAGCCGTAGTTGGGTACCCGGAATCGACAAGGAGAGCCGCGATGAGATTCGTCCATTTACCTGTTTTGGCATTGAGTCTTTGGTGCGCAAGCGCATTCGCCCAGGAGACGGAGCAAGCCGCACTCGGCACCGAAACCTCGATGGCTTGCGAGCAGGCGATAACCATTTTTCACGACGTCTCGGGCTTTGGTCGCAAGGATCGAGCCGCAACACGGATGACCGAGAAGCACGACGAGATGGCGCTGTCGGGATGGCGCTTCGCCGATATGGTGATCTACACCGAGAACGGTGATTTGGAAGGCTTCTACGTGTCGTATACCCGCCCCGCCCCGTGCGCGAGCGAGCAAGTAGCGCAGAACTAGTTGATTTCAGGAAGCCTCGGGACGCACCCGTGGCTTCCTTCACCAGCTTGACGCGGGGATTGCTCGCTAGCGGCCGTCGCTAAAGACCGGCGCGAACTTCTGGATTCGCTTGGCCGTGTCGACCTCTCCGACAAATACATTGCCAAACGTATCGATGCCGATCGCATTCGGAAAGTGCAGCTGACCGGCCAAGCGCCCGTTACCGCCGAAATACCCGAGCGTCTCACCGCTCTCCCGATCGACACTCCAAACGACGTCGTTGTGCGCGTCGGCGACGAACAAATACTTCTGCTCCGGGTCCTTGGAGATGATCATCTTGTACATGCTGCCGCAGATCGAGGAATAGAACGTTCCGACAGGCCAGCGATGGGGCGGATCTTCGCGCGTTCCGGCACATCCGCCCCGCTGCGCGAGCGTATTCGGCGAGACATAGATGTCCTGTAACCACTCGCCTTCGGTCGTGAAAACCTGAATCCGGTTCTGACCGCGCTCGCCGACGTAGACGCGCCGGTCTCTGGAGATCTCGATGAAATGGATCGTCGGTGCGAAGTTCTCTTCCTCCGGCGGTTGCTCGCCTGTCCATTCGTAACCGGGAGTCGGGTCGTTGCTGATCTCGTTCAACGGCATGCCGTGCCCGCCCCAGCCGCGCTTGAACTCACCGGTCGAGGCATCCCACACCGTGACGCGTTTTTGATCGATGATGTAGAGCTCGTTGGCGACCTCGTCGAGCTGAAAGCGCCCTACGTTGACGATCTGGTCGAGACGCTGGTTGTCCATTTGCGGGTCCGACGTCCGAAGATCCGCGTCGGTGCCAAGCCGCGGCGGGCGATGGCCGAAATCCCAGACGAACTCACCGTCACGCGTAAACTTCAGGATGCTGTCCTGGGCCGCCTCACCGGATATCCAGACGAAACCGTTGGTATCGGGAATGACAGTCTGCAGGTAGGTCGGCCACAGCGGATGGTATCCAGGTCCACCCCAAGCATTGACGACATTGCCTTCCTGATCGAGCTCGATAATCTCCGGCCCGCGCACGCAGCACAGCGCCGCGCCAGGACCGGCCTCCGCCGCAAGCTCGATCGGCAGCGCTGCCCGTCCGCGGTTGATGAACCAGACATGCTCCATGTGGTCGACGTAAAGACCCGTGACCTGCTGCATGCTCCAGCGATTCGGCAACGGCTTAGGCCAGAACGGATCGACGATGTACTGCGGTGCGCCGTTCTCATCGACGGCCTGGCCTTCGACGACCTGCGCGTGCCCGGTCGAGCCGAACACGAGTGACGCGATGCCGCACAGACCTGCAACGACACTTAAAGCGCTTCTACCGATCATCTCGATCCCTCTACTGATACTTCGAATACGGGCGCTACTCCCAAGCCGAGTATGTAGGCGATCCGAGCAATAGCTCGGGATTGGCGCCGGGCTTCGGCGTGAACTTCTGCGCACCGCCGTTGCCGACCTCGGCAACGTAGAAATTGCCCTCCTGGTCGACGGCAATGCCGTGTACGCCGAAGAATCCGCCCGGCGAAAACCCGTACGAGCCGAACTGATACAGGAAGTTACCTTCGCGGTCGTACTTCAACATCTTCTGCGTGCCCTGGTCGAACGCCCACAACATTCGGTCTTGGCCCATATAGAACAAGTGGATGTTCGACGGCCGCCCGCCGAAGTTCCAGTCACGCAGGAACTCACCGTCCTCGGTGAACACTTGGACGCGGTTGTTGTCGCGATCGTTGATGTAGACCTCGTTGGTCTGATGGTCGATCGCAAGCCCATGCACGTTGTTCATATACCCCGGGCGCGTATCGTCGTACTCGCCAGTGCCGGGCTCGCCCCACTGCATCATGTAGTTGCCATCGGCATCGAATCGGACGACTCGCGTGTTCCGGTAGCCGTCGGTGACATAGAAACCGCCATCCGAACGAAACGCCAGGAACGTCGGCCGGTTGAATCGCTCCGGATCGTTGTTGTCGCCGTACTCGTTGGGAATACCGATAGTCTGAACCAGCTCGGAGCCATCGTTCGTGAACTTGAATATCGCATGCCGATAGTCATCGATAATCCAAACGTGTTTCTCCGGATCGAACGGACTGATCGTAATAAAATGCGGACGTCTAAAGAGATGGTCCCACTGGGTCCAGTCCTCGATGAGCTCACCTTCGCGATTAAATACGAGAATGATGTGCTCCCAGCGTACGTCGACACCGCACTCCCCCCGTTCACTGATTGGAGGGCAGTTATCGGTGGTGTCGTCGACGCCGACCGGCAGCGACGTGTTCGTCGCGTTGCGCCACGGCACGTTGTTGTTGACCGGGTAGAACGCCGGGATGCCGATCTGCTTCAGATCGACGTTGCGGGGCCGCTCGACGTGCGGGATCTCGCCACGCACCAGCACGAACACGCGGTCCGGGCTCTCGGGAAAGACCGACTGTCCCGCGCCCCACGTCCAGTCCTCGTGGCCCTCGATCTGATCGGCAATGTTGATCGGCCATCCGGGCACGACGTCGTAGCCGCCGAAGAAGTCCTGCCCGCCGATTTGCCCCGGAATCGCAGCAAATGTCGTTGCAGGCGTAACGCCCGCGCGCGCCGTCTCGACCTGGACGATCTCATCGACTTCCTGTAACCCGAAAAAAAGGTACGCGGCGACGACGCCCAAGACGAGCCCGATGGTTAGCTGTTTCACGGATCCCCCTGCTATTGTTCATGCAACCATGGCGGTCAGGCTATCACAAAGAGACGTGCGGGAATTGCCCTGTTTCGACGCTGCGCTCGCGACCTGATTGAGCTAGCCCATGCAACGGCCTATGATCTCTAGCGAGCAGAGTCGGCATTGACAACTGCGGCATCCATACCGAATGCCAGCACCTGTCGCCGGAGGGGTATCGCCATGCGCATGACAATTTTGAAGGCCTCGTTGCTTCTGGCCGGGCTGGCGCTCGGGTCAACCGGGTTTACTCATCACTCGGTGCTCGGCGTCTTCAATCCCGAAGCGCCGTTCTCGGTATCCGGGGTCGTCACGTCGGTCGACTGGCACAACCCGCACGTGTTTGTGCACGTCGATGTGACCGACGCGAACGGCGAGACGAATACCTGGCGCATGGAGACCGTACCGGCCGGCGCGTTACGCAGAGCGGGCATTACGCCCGAAATGCTCGTTGCCGACGGCCAGCAAGTCACGGTCACTGGCATCGTCGCTCACAAGGACCCGCTGATGGGCTGGGTGCACCGAATCGCGTACGAGGACGGCCACTTCTATCAACTGAGCAACGAGAATCTCGACCGCGGCGCGAGCCAGCCGTCAGTGCGCGAATAAGTAGAGGAGCCCGCGATGAGCATGTCTCCGATGTTTCCGACCGTCGTGGCAGGCGTAATCGCGGCGCTCGCGATCGCCACAGACGCAAGCGGTCAGAGTTCGGCGGCCGGTGACGCGATGAGCGCTACGCCGCGTCTCGCCGACGGCCGCCCCGACCTTAGCGGCACATGGGACTACGGCAACCTAACGCCATTCGGCGCACAGCGCGTCGGCGCGGCATCGATCTGCGTCGTTGCCTGTGACGAGGTGCCGGAGACGGCACCGGCCGGAGGCAGCGTCCGCCCGCCCCCGGACCGGCCAACTTATAAGCCCGAGTACGCTGCGACGGTTCACGACCTGAACGCGAGACAGGTCG
>JAHEEN010000053.1 GCA_024640685.1 Rhodospirillaceae bacterium | reverse complement strand
CCAAGCAACGAGCCGACGGCTATCGCGCGCGCCGACGGCCCGCGCTCGGCCGCATTGAGCCTGCGCGTGAGCATGTTGGACCCGTAGGCGAAGTAATACATAGCAGTGGCACGGTAGAAGGCTACTCTACTAGAACGACATATCCGACGAGCAGTGTCGTGATGATATGCGGCACGAGTGCCACGCCGGCCCAAGCCACAGCCTGGCGGGAAACTGCGAGCACCGCAAGCCAGTTAGCCGCGAACGCGGCTAGCCCGAGCCAACGCGCGGGCGGTGGGTACGACGCAACGAACAGGCAGAATCCAGATGCCGCGAGTGCGCCGAGCGCGGTCAACCAGCGCTTGCGGCTGACAACGCCCGCGACCAACACAGCGGCCCCGACAACGGCGCTCGGCCAGCCGAAAACGATGATGACGAACGCGGTCATGATTGCTGAGTCATCGCTCATGACCGATCAGACCGCCGTTCGTCCCGAGTTATTTCCGATTGCGCTGCTGATGGATACTGATTCGACTAGACCCGAGCCCAACGTCGATCAACCCTCGGAACAGCTCGCGCCCCAGCCAACCGACGGTGCCGGCAAGAACCACGACGATGATTGGCGACAACGCAGCGAGGGCTATCGTATTTGAAATCTGCTGAGCTTGAGCCGTCACCGGAATCATCAATATGAAAATCACTGCAAGGCAGTGGCGAACGCCGGGACTGCCACTGCTGGTTTCGTTATCCGGCGGCTTCATTGTCAGCCGCCGATCGTTGCCGGCGACGTCGCTATCCACGACACCGATACTAAGAGCCATACGGCGGCCAGCGCTAAGTGGCGCCATTGGCCCCGCCCTTAACGAAACGACGCGGGTGAACCCAGAACCAGCTGGCTACGACCAGCATGCCGAATAACGTATAGCTGACCATAAAGATCCACTCCGGTGCCCGATAGTACAGGACCGATTCAAGCCAATGACCAATGAAGGCGCCCGAATAGAACGCATCCCCCGCCCTTTCGCGAAGAGCCATCTCCCAGGTTGTGAGCGGACATATGGCACCGAGCCAGGATTGCAGCACCACGATGCCGATGCCTCCTGCATGCGCCCAGCGAAACCATGGATTCCTGACCCACGCCCAGGAAAAGAGCTTACCTATGAGGATCAGGACGAGACCAAAGATGACAAAGGCAACGAAGCTTGCATGCACGAACAAGAGCGCATCGGCGGCCAGGAGATATAGCGCGCCTTCTTCCATTGAGCCGCCTAACGTCTGAGATTAACGGCGCCAGTAACTGGCGCGCGGATTGCACTAGCAAGCCGCGTGACAGATGCGCCCGGCGTCCGGTGGAGCGACTTGTTATGCGTCGCTTGCGCGCTCTCGGCAGTTGTCACGCCGCTTGATCCCAATCCGCCATTACGTCTTCCCAGATATCGCTCTCGGGCCTCTCCGAAATGTAGAGATCTACCATTTGCACGAAGCCTGGATCGTACGCCACCTTTATCTTGTTCCACCATCTACGGTGACGCTTGGAGGACAAAATGATCGGAATAATCTCAAGATATGACCGCCATGTCGTTTCGTCCAGAATTCCATCTCTATACTGAAACCACTCGTGCTCGCGATTTCTCATATTTGCAATCCAGAGCGCAGCGAACCTTCGTTGTTCCGAAGGTGATAGCTTCTCCTGGCCCGCCATCTTGTCAAAGAGATCTTGTTGGTCTAGGTACGCCAACAGAACATCGCGGTCGTTATTCATCATTGCCTGGCGAGACTCGGAGCGCATTAGGATTGCCCCTTGCCGCACCTGCAGGGCCAGGTACAGTAGCGTGGCTGTAACCACGACTACCCCTATGATTTCAGCCAAGTATGCGTACTGTTCGAGTGTCACAACATATCCTCCCCAGTTTCAGCTCAGTGAGCAGGACTAATTATCTGACCTCCGCCAAGACACGGGAACGTTCGATTGCCGCGGGCCATGTGCCAACGTGTCGGGATCCGTCAAAGCGATCAGCGCCGCCCAACTTCTGAGCTCACCGGTGCCAGCAGCTGGCGTGCGGGTTGCCACAGCAAGCCGCATGACAGATGCGTTCGGCGACCGGTGGAGCGATTTGTTAGATGTCTTCTCGCCCTGCCCAGTAGCCCGAGCGCCTTTTCCGGTGAGCCACTGCAACGACGATTACCTCATCGTCCTTTTCTTTTCTTAGCATGGCGCCCCACCGGCCAGCTGCAAATTTCCGCCGCTCCTGCTAACGTTCCGGCAAAAGCGCTCGGCATTAGCCGATACACAAACCGAACGAATTCGCGCAGGGGCACCAATGGGCGGTCGCATCATCATCATCGGCTTCACGTTCATGACGTTGGCCATCGTCTTTCTGCTCGGCCGAATCAGCGGGTCGACGCTGCCGCCGGGCGTGCGGCCGATGGGCCTGATGGCGCTGCCCGGACAAGGCTTTGCGGCCGTCCCCGGGCAAAAAGGCGGGCAAGATTTCACCGGGCCCTACGAGGTGGCCCCGGACTGGCCCAAACCTCTCAGCGACCTACCAGATCACGACGGCTGGAGCTGGGGCGCCGTGCAGGGCATCTTTGCCGAAAGCCCCGACCGCATCTTCATCGTCCAGCGCGGCGAGCTGCCGGAGATCGCGCCGCCACCGCGCCGGCCGATACCCGAGATCGGCCCCAGCTTGAGCTTCCCGGTCGGCGAAGCACCGTTGCGCAACGCGTCCCAAGGCCCGGCCTCGAGCCTGCCCGGCGCCGGCGGGCCCGGCCAGGATCCCGACGACATCCGCTTCGCATGGCAAGGCCGCCTCGGAATCGACGCGCGTTGGGAGCACACGATCGTCGTCGTCAACCGCGACGGCAACGTCGTCGAGGAATGGACGCAGTGGGACGACATGCTCCGCCGTCCGCACGCCGTTTACATCAACCCGTACGATCCTGACAAGCACGTCTGGGTCGTCGACGATCACAGCCATGCACTGTTCAAGTTCTCGAACGACGGCGAGGAGCTCGTGCAGACGATCGGCACGCCCGGCGAAAAGGGCGCGGACGCGACGCACTTCAATCGTCCGACGTTCCTCGCATGGCTACCTGATTCGACGCTGTTCGTCGCCGATGGCTACAACGGCACGCGTGTTGCGAAATTCGACGCCGACGGCAACTTCCTGATGGACTGGGGCCAGCCCGGCACGCCGCCGGAGACGCGCCCCGGCTATTTCAATACCGTGCACGGCATCGCCGTCGACCCCGAGTCGCGACGCGTGTTCGTCAGCGACCGCTCCAACGACCGTATTCAAGTCTTCGATGAGAACGGCAACTACCTCGACGAATGGCCGATGGGCCCGCAAGCCAACACGCAGTTCCTGCACATTGGCGACGACGGCAGCCTCTGGGTCTCCGACGATCGAACGTGGAAAATCCTGAAGTACGATCTCGAAGGCCACCTGCTCTACGCTTGGGGCAGCCAAGGCGCGTGGCCCGGCGGTATGTGGAACGTCCACGGCTTCTCGGTCGACCAAGAAGGCAACCTCTACATCGCCGAAGTTGCCAACGGCCGCGCGCAAAAATTCGTGCCGCGCGCGGGCGCGAACTCCGATTTTCTCGTTGCAAAGCCCATTTACTCGGCTTGGCAATGATTCACGTAGCAACACGCCGAGTCGGCAATATCGACAGCAGCATCTCGGCTAACGAATCACAACAAAGGGCAAGAATCATGAACCGATCAATCGCTCGCTCACTACTGGCGTCTCTTTTCGCAGCAGCCGCTCTCGGTGTCGGCTCGCTCGCACACGGTCAGGACGTTGAGATATTCAACACGGTCAAGCTCAAGCTTGCGGCCGGCCAGAAGGTCGTCGGCGTTACGATTGCCACGCCTGATCCCGACATCTATTGCGCTGCCGCGAACGCCGGCTTCGACTTCGTCTGGATCGAGATGCAGCACAGCCCGCTGACGTTCGCCGAAACCGCGCGCATGATCTGGGCGTGCAAGGACGCACCGGCGATTCCGTTCATTCGCGTTCCCAGCGCGACTGAAGGCGACATCCAGAAAGCGACCGACGTCGGCGCGCTGGGTGTCATCGTGCCAATGGTCGACAGCGTCGAGGAAATTCAGCGCGCCGTGCGCTTCGCGCACTACCCACCGCTCGGCACACGCAGCCAAGGCGGCGGCCAATATCGCGATCTCTACGGACCGAGCTATCGCCAGGCGGCAAACGACAACGTCATGATCGTCGCAATGGTCGAGAACCCGGTCGGCGTCGAGCTCGCCGAGGACATCGCAAACGTCGAGGGCGTCGACGTCGTCTTCGTCGCAAGCTCAGACCTCGGCAGCTTCACGGGCCTACCGCAAGGCAATCCAGAGTACGAAGCGCTCGTCGACCGCACGAAAAACGCGACACTCAGTGCCGGTCTCGGCCTCGGCGGCCCGCTCGCATGGATGAATACGCGCCCCGAGTACAATTTCTTCCAGGCACCGACGACGACGACGCTCGTGCGTGCCGGTGCGGAGGTGGTACTCAGAAGCGCCGATCCGTGCTTTGGCGTGCCATCGGGCGTCGCGCCCGTCGAAGGCGAGGATCCCTGCCCCTAGCGACAACGAGTGGACAGCAATTCAGCGCAAGCGTGCCCGCCGTCGTGCGGGCACCGCGCTAATCGATCGCGAAGCAATAAAAGAGTCCCTGCCCGCCCGCGGCAACGAGCGCCTCTTGGCTGCAGCCGCGTGTCGCGTGTGACGAGTTCCACGATTGGTTGCCGTGGCCGATGCGGTCTGAGTGGCCAACTTGTGCGGATCCCTCGTCGTTGCTCGTCCAGTTATTGCACGTGTGATCGGTATCGTCGGCAAACGCGCGCCCATCGGGCGTGGAGCCGGTCAGCATGTCGTGGCGCATCGGCTGCGGGTCGCCGACGCCATTGACGAGGTCGCCTTTCTCGGTCAACGCGAACTGCTTGCTCATATTGCTGCCGCGCTGCGCTTCTTCGAGCGTGTCGCCGTGGATTTGAGCTGTATAGATCGACCGGTCGAGCCGCCGCTCGAGATAATCGAGCAGTTTCGCGCGCGGGTAATACCACGGACCGTCACCGATTCGATCGCGCGCGTCGACGGCCGGCTGACCGGACCGCGCCTGCGTGCTCAGGTACGCGCGCCACGTTCTGTGACCTGCGCTGACGGCTGCCGCGAGCCGTTGGCAGTGCGCATCAGCCCCAGCGAGTCCTCCGAGGTTACCGCCGTCGCCGATTGGCTCGCTCGTCACGAAAAACGTCATCAGGCTCGACGGCACATCTTCGGAATCCGGCACCATGTCAGCTGGTTGCGCCGACGCCGCGGATACAAAGCAGCCGATGAGAACTGCCGCAATCCATCTGTTCGTTCTACACATCGGCCGGCTCAATCGATTGCGAAGCAATAAAACATGCCGACACCGTGCGTCATCGCAAGCGCGCGTTGGCTGCAACCGCGCGTGCCGTGCGACGAGTTCCACGAGCCGTTACCGCCACCGTTGCGATCGGGGAATCCGATCTGCGCGTTCGGCCGGTCCGGACCGGCGCCCATGCCGAACTCGTCTGGGTCTTCGTTGCTCGTCCAGTTGTCGCACGTGTAATCGAGGTCTGGCGGAAACGCCGTGCCATCGAGCTGTGAGCCCGTCAGCATCTCGTGGCGGTTCGTGTACGGCGTCGTCTTGACGTAGTCCCAATCGGTGTCGCGCGAATCCGGGTAGTCGTTGAGTCCCGGGACGATCTGGCCGTACTCGGTGATGCCCGTGCGCTTGTTCAGATTGTTGCCAAGCCGTGCCATCTCGGTCGTATCGCCGTGCAGATGCGCGACGCTGCTCGCGATCATGACACCGTCGTAGTTGAACCAGGGCCCGGCGCCGATTCGTTCACGCGCATTGACGGCCAGCTGACCGGGCCGCGCTTGCGTGCTCAGGTATGCGCGCCAGGTCTTGCCGCCGGCACCGACGTCGGTCGCGAGCGCCTGGCAGTGCGCGTCGGCGCCCGCGAGCCCTCCGAGATTGCCGCCATCGCCGATCGGCCGACTCGTGACAAAAAACGTCATCGGCAACCCGCCCGGCATACCATGCTGCGCCTGAGCAACCGGCAGCGTCAGGCTTACAACACTAACGGCAGCCGCGACGGTCGAGATCATTCGCATCGAGCTATTCCTCGACATCCCCAAGTCCGACAATGATAACGAGTCGGCTGCTGAATCGGCTATTTACGCCTCAGTCGGATGGCGCGCAGCTACTCGCGCATGAAGTAGCTTGCGTTCTCGCGCTCGCAGCCGAATGGGTCGAGCTCGCGGTCGGGCGCATAAGCCCACGTCGCTGAGACCATATACGGCTCGGAGACGAACTCGGGGTCCTCGACTAATATCTGAACGTTGAGCTCTCGCCGGTCGGCGCTGAGCTCGAAACGCTCAATCGTGTGTTTCTGCGCACCCGACGGCACGCCCGGGCCATGGGCCAGACGACTATCGGCGTAGAGCCGGGTATCGACGATCAGCGCCGTGCCTTCCCACCGACCGATCGAATGACCGTGGAGCGTTCGCGCGCCGCCGGCTGCATGGTCGCGTCCGTCCGTATATACCGTGCGCTCGACGGAGAAAAACTCGGTCCGAAGGATCACGCGATCGTCGAGTCTCTCGATTTCGTAGAGATACGGAAGCTGTAACAAGCTCGGCGAGACGATAGCAACGCACGCGGCCGGCGGGTACTGATCGGCCGTATACGCGGCTCGGGCGTCGAGCGCGGCCTGCGTGTAGAGCGTCTCGAGCTCAGGCGCTAAATCGATCGACGGCGGCGCGAATCTCGGCAGGCCGTCCCAAACGCCGGCAATCCCGCTCGCTGCATCGCGCAGCTCGGCGCCGCCGGTGCGCATGCCAAACGTCACGCCAGCCGGCGTCGTCAACGACTGAAGCAAGCCGTGCGCTTTACTCGGATCCCGGTCCGGAAACATCGTTAACTCGACGGCATCGCCCGGTGTAAGCGTCGACGCCGTCCAACCACTGCGAGCCATCAAAGGCGTCGGGTCCGCCTCGACGAGCCACTCACTGGTCTGTCCGGAGCCGCTCGTGCCCTCGACGAAAATATAGACGTGCGGATTCTTCCAGTCGTAGCGGGAGACGGTGCCCTGAACCTCGACCGTCGTGCCGCGATCGAACGCGGCGGGGCTGTGGTGTGCGAACGACGAGCCTGTCACGAGCAGCATGGCTAATAGACAGCAGTAGCTTCGTTTCATCGTCGTCATCCCCCGCTAGTCCCACAACCGCAGCCCTCTGCACGCCACTAAATGTCGCTCAACCGGTCACGGCACCGCCTGAGAACAGCAGCGGCTCCAGAATGAGCCATGCGCCGAGCGCGATCGACATGCAACCGGCCGCAGCATGCGCGAGTTTCAAGCGGCCCGGATGGGCCATCTCGCAATAGCGAAACGGAATCGCCAACAGCAGAGCGACGAGCGCCATGCCCGCGAGCGTGCCGACGCCGAAGAAGACTACGTAGAGCAGCGCAAGCCCGATACTCGGCGTCGCCGCGACGCTGAGCAAGATCAGCGCGGCGGAGCCCGCAAGCCCGTGAACGAGACCGACGGCACACGCGCGACCGAGCGTCAGCGGCGTATGCGCGTGGGCGTGCGGGTCGTCGTCATGGGCTGAGCCGCTGTCGTGGCTGTGAAAATGATAGTGATATGTCTTGCCGCCGTGCCGATGCCCGTGACCGTGTAACCGCGTAACGAATGCGCGCCGCAACACATCCAATCCAAGCACGATCAGCATCGCGCCGGCTGCCGACTCGAACAGCGTCGCATACCGCGGGTCGATACCCTGGCCGCCGAACAATACAATCGCGCTGGCGACGAGCAACATTAGCGCGTGTCCGAAGCCCCAGGCGATTCCGATTCGCACGCTCTCGCGACGTGTCGGCCGGCCTAGTATCAATGTCATGACGGCGGCAATATGGTCGGCGTCAAACGCGTGCCGCAATCCCAATACAAATCCGATAATAAGAAAATAGCCCATTTGCCTACTTGCTATGTCGTCCGTTTGACGTGAACGCCGGCGCTCAACACCGTGCCGAGCGCGAGCACCATGCCGAACGCGATGAGCCAGAAGACCCAATGCGCGCGCCCGTTATCCACGAGCCAGCCTAACGCCAACGGCGTCAGCGCGCTACCGACGTTGATCCCGGTCGTGACGAACCCGAAGATCCGCCCGGTTGCGCCTTTCGGTGCAATCGCATGGACCATCATGTCCCGCGCCGGTCGAATGACGCCCTGCGCGAGCCCGCCGATTGCGAAGAGCCCGATCAGCAACACGGCTGGCAACGCGACCGAGCCTGCTAGCGCGATGATCGCGGCCGTGACGGCGAATGCAGTCGCGGCAACGAAGTCATGGCGCCGCGTCGTGTCGGCGACGATGCCGCCGGCCAAGATCCCGAACGAGCTGGCCGCCAGGTACGCGGTCAACGCCGCGCTTGCAGTCACGAGCGGCGTATCGAACAACGTCACGAGTGTCGTGACCGAGAAGGTCTGCATGCCGCTCATCGTTGCCGACGTCAGCACGAAGAACAAAAACAGCTTCAACACCGGGCGCGACAACACGAATTTGAACAACGCCGACGCGGTCATCGCATCGTCATCGCTGCCCTTGCGTCGCGGCGCCAATGCCTCGTCGTCTCCGGCACCGCCCAAGCCGAGCAGCATCGCGAGCCCAACGACGAGGCCGAGGCTGCCGGCCGTCGTCAATGCGACGCGCCAATCGAATGTCACGGCCAGGAAAATGATTGTGACCGGCGCCAGCGAGTTGCCGACGTGGCCGGAGAATGTGTGCACGGCAAACGAGCGCCCGAGCCGCGTCGGCGCGATCGCTTTTGACATAATCACGTAATTGGCCGGGTGAAATACGCCGTTGGCGGCGCCGGCGACGATCAGCAGGAGCGGCAAGAGGCTCGGATCACCAAGGACCCCAACGGCGATGATCGAGCTACACAGAATCACGAGCCCGGTGACAACGACCGCCAACGCGCCGATGCGATCGACGAGGAAACCCATTGGGATCTGCATGACGCCGGTCGATGCGGAGTACAGCGTCAGCATCAGGCCGAGCTGCGTATAGCTTAGGCCGAAATCCTCGCGCCAGAACGGGATCAGCGGCGGCAGCGCGAGCGACAGGTAATGGCTGAAGAAATGCCCTGAGCAGACGAGCCCGAGAATCTTCGTATGACGCGGGAGTGCGCCTGCCGCCGTGACGTTGATCTGTGTTCTCCATAGGCCCGGCGAGACGGCCTGGCCCCAATGCGCAAACGCCGGCTCCCGATGGAAACCGGCGTGCGTATTCTACTGGCAGCGGTGCCTAAATGGTCGGATCGATATCGAGCAGCCGGATCAGATTGCCGCCGAGGATCAGCTCCTTCTCCCAGTTCGTCAGGTGCACGGAGTGGACGATCATATCCATCGTATCCGGCCAGCCGAGCGGCATGTCGGTGCCATAGACGACCTGCGTCGCACCCATCTCGGCGACCAAGTGCCGCAGGCCCTCGTCGGAGAACACCATCGAGTCGGCAAATATCTGCGTCTGCAAATAGTCACGCACCGGGCGCTCGTTGTTGCAGCCCTCGGCACCTGCATTACAGGCCTGCTCGGTGCGGCCGATGTAGGACGGCAGGAATCCGCCGCCGTGCGCACCGACCATCTTCAGGTTCGGGTGCCGATCGAACGTGTTCTCGTAGATCATCCGCGTTAGCAAGAACGTCGTCTCGAGCGGGTTGCCGATCGTGTTGCCGAGATCGCCCGGAAACTCGAGACCCTCGGGCATGACGATATTGCGGGCACCGGCCGGATGCGTGAACACCGGCACGTCGAGCTCCTCGCATTTCGACCAGAACACGTCGTATTTCTCATCGACGGGCGCCTCGCCGTTGACGTGGCCGGCGATCGATGCGCCGCGAAAGCCCAGCTCGTTGACGGCGTACTCGAGCTGCTCGGCAGCGAGGTCCGGGAACTGCAATGCCGGTGAGCTCAGTGCGACGAAACGATCCGGATAGCGCGCAACCCAATCGGCAAAGCCTTCGTCCTGAACGCGGATGATGTCTCGCGCGAGACGGCGGTCGTCGGTCCGGTACCACCAATACTGATTCGCGCTGATGACGGAGACGTCGATGCCCCACTCGTCCATCATGTCGAGTCGCCATGGCTCGAGAATCCTCGGCCCGCCTATGTTGCGCTCAACGGGTGTGCCGCGAATGACGTCCTCGACGTCCTTGATCGACGCATGCGCATGAATGTCGACGGTCTTGACGCGCTTGCCCGCAACGTGGACCTCTTTGCGCCCTTGGCCGAAGGCCAGCGGCTTAACGGTCATCAATCCCGCGGTCAGCGCAGCGGCATTCAAAAAAGCTCGACGACTCGGCATGGATTTCTCCTAATTAGACGCTTAGATATCGCAGGTTTTATCGCCCGTGACAGTTCCCGCAGACGTTGACTTGCGCGAGCTTATGCTCACGATTGTCGATGGCCGCAAACGGCACGCGGGCCGAATGGCACATCGTGCACTCGTAGCTGCGCTCGAGCACGAGCTCGTGCGAGATCTGGAAGTGCCAATAGCCTTCGCGATCGAGATCGACGAGCGCGCGCAGCGCATTGGCGTCGAGATCGGCGCGCCACGTCGCCGGATCGGGCATTGGCTCCTCGACGGTCTGTGCCTTCAACGGCAAGGTCTCGTTATTCGCAGCGTGCAGCCGCGAGATCGACTGACCGGCGACACGACCGGTCACGAGTGCCGGACCTAAGAACATGCCGTCCATGCCGTGCGTGCCGTTGATGCCGACGCTGCCGGTCAGCTCACCGACGGCATAGAGACCGGGCACGGGCTCGCCGCTCGCATCGAGCGCGCGCGTTTCTAAATCGACGGCGACACCGCCCATGCTCTTGCGCGGCATTGGGAAGTATTCGATCGCGTAGTAAGGCGGCGTATCGATGGTTGGCGGCGCGTTGTCGGCCGATGCGAAGCGATTGAAGTCGGTATCGCGGCCGCTTGCGACGAGCTCATTGAATCGCGCGACGCTGGCCTTGAGCGGACCCGCGGGCAGTCCTGTCTCGGCTGCAATCGCGTCGAGTGAATTGGCCTTGACCACAGCGTCCGGGTTGTCGAGCACCGTGTGGCCGTCGACGCGGTTTTTGATCCATTCGCGGCCGCGCATCGCGAAACGATCGCGCGACTTCTCGTCGAAGATCGACCAGTAGCTCGTCGGGTTCTGCACCATGAGGTCGGCTAGGATTTCTTTGTCGCGGCCGTCCTCGTTCGTGAAGCGCAAGCCTTGCTGATTGACCCACAGCGAATTGCCGTTACCGCCGGTGATTGCGAGCGTCTGCGCCGGATCGCGCGGATCGACGATACCGTTGGTGTAGATGTAGTGGCGATTCATCCACTTCAGCGAAGCGCCGGCGCCGGTCGCGAGATCGAGTCCCGAGCCTTGCGCGAGCGGCGAGGCGCCGAGCAATAGCCGGTCCGGTCGCGGCAGGTCGGTGCGCCAGTTCGCGAGCACGCGCTCGATGTTGCCTGCGAAGCCGCCGGTCGCAAGCACGACGTAACGCCCGCGCAGCGTCGATTCCTCGCCGGTGCGCGTGTTGCGCGTCGCAACGCCGGCAACGCGATCGCCGTCGACGACGAGGCTCTCGACGTTCTCGTTCCAGTCAAAGGACACGCTCGGTAGCGACAGCGCCTCACGATAGAGCGCGCGCACGACGTCGACAGCGCCGCGGAACGTGTGGTGGAAGCGCGGCACGCTGTTCTCCCAGCCGCCGGCGATACGGATGAACTCGACGTTCATGTCGCCGAGCCAGTCCCAAATGTGCTCGCGCGAGTTCTCGGCGTAGAACCGCGTCCACTCGGCGTTACCGTCCTCGGTCCACTCCATCCAGTCGCGATACGCCTTCTCGGGTGAATCCTCGTAGCCTAAGCGCGCCTGCAGCGGCGAGTCAGCGATCGCGAAACCGCCGGCCATGACAGCATGTCCACCCATGACCGAGTTCATGTCGACGATACGGACGTTGACGCCGGCGCGACCCATCTCGACGGCGGCCGCGAGACCCGAGAGCCCGGCTCCGACGACGATGGCTTCGGCATCCAGCGGCGCCTGCGCCTGCGCAGTGGGATGAGCAATGACAACGGCGGCGGCCGCAATGAGCAACCAATTGGAACGTGACTTCATGGCTCGACTCCCAATATCCAAGCTATGCGCGCTCGATATACGACGCGTTAATCTGCGTAGTCGACGTAACACCTGCTTCCATCATGACGCGGCGGAATTCGGTGCGCAAAATCTCGAGTACCCGTTCGACGCCGGCTTGCCCGAAGGCCCCGAGGCCCCAAACGTAAGGCCGACCGATACAGATCGCGCTCGCGCCGAGCGCGAGCGCCTTGAAGATGTCGCTGCCTCGCCGGAAGCCGCCGTCGATGATGACGGGGATACGACCGTTCACGGCCTCGACGATCTCCGGCAGGCTCTCGATCGTCGAGCGGCCGCTCGCCTCCGAACGCCCGCCGTGATTCGAGACGATGATGCCATCGACACCATGGCGCAGCGCGAGCCGCGCATCCTCGTGCGTGACGATGCCCTTGAGCATGACGCGCATCGACGTCGCACTCTTGAGGCGGTCGACGAGCTCCCACGTCAGGCCGGTGTTCGCGGTGCTCTCTACACCGGATAGATCGATGCCGCGGTACATCGCTCGATCGCGCAGGCGCTCCTCGGGCGGCCCGTACGTGTGGCATGCGGTGCAGTCCGTGGTATCGGATCGCCGGTAGCGCTCGAGCGTCTCCATGTTGCGCGGCGAGGCGCGATCCACCGTCAGCGCAACGACGGGGCAACCGGCATCTTCGGCTCGCTTGACGAGCCCTTCGGTCACTTTCCAGTAGTTCGACGCGTATAGCTGAAACCAGACCGGCACGCCGCGCGCGGCATTGACGTCCTCGACCGTCTGGGTCGTCGCGGTCGAGAGAATCTGATTGTGGCCGCCCACGCGCGCCGCACGTGCCGCAGCGACTTCGGCATCGGGATGATATTTTCCCTGACCGCCGACGGGCGCGAGCATGATCGGGCTATCCCAGCGTTGCCCGAACACGTCGACGGACGTGTCGACATTGCGGACGTCGATGAGGCGCCGAACGCGAATCAGGAACTTTTTGAAGCCCTCGCGGTTCGCTCGCAGCGTCTCTTCGTCGTCGGTGCCCGATGCCGTGTAGCCGTAGTGCACCGGCAGCATCTTGCTTTTTGCAACGGGCTCGAACGCGAAGACGTTGAGTGCATCCGCCGCTTCGCGGACGAACTCGTCCGGCAGGTCTTGTGCCGTTGCAAGCTTAGGCAAGAAGTAAGGAAGCAAGCCCGAGCCGGCCAACGCCGGCGTCGCGGCAAGAATCTTCAGAAACTCGCGCCGGCTTTGCGCCGACATGCGCTGCGCAGCCATCGGATCCCCCTGGCAGTCGTTGTCGTTATCGTCGCCCGATTGTACCGCGACCGGGCGCTAGCGCACGCGAAACGCGAGATCGGCGAGCCCCGCCGGAATGTCTCGCTCTGCCGGTGACGCTCAGTCGAGAGCCCAGCGCAGCGCGGCGCGCACGCCCGCCTCGTCCTCAAGCGCGTCGACCCGGCGAGACCCGCGCTCGAACGCCTGCCACGAGGGCTCGTCCCAGATGCGCGTCGCCAGGCGCGCCTTCAACAGCTCGCGCACTCGCGGCCAATCACCGAGCTTAAGCGCCGCAATGACCATGATCTGGTCGTAGAGATCCTGCTGGGCGTGGCTTGCACCGAGCCCGCCATGCCGCTGGCGCAGCGCGAGCATCGCTTCGAGCGCCTCGCCCGGACGGCCTGAGTAAAACGCAACCGCCGCCTGTGAGAGGTCGTACGCCAACGCCGGCTGCGGGGACGCCGCACCTTCGCTGTGCAAGTAATCCAGCGTCGCCTGCGCCTCGGCCTGGCGGTCGGTCTTGATCAAAGCAATCACGTCGTGCATGGCCGTGAACCACAATGTGCAGGTCGTTGCACTCTCAGCCGCAGCCTCGGCAATGCGCTCCCAACGCGCCGCACCGACGTCGACGCCTTGAAACTCGAGTCGCACGAGTAACGCTGCAGCATTTTGGATATCGAGATAGAACGTCGACGATTTCGGAAAGATCTCCCGATCAAAGAGCTCCAGCGCAGCGTCAAACTCGCCGCGCGCATGACGAAAGAGGCTCAGGTGCCACCACAGATGCCCGCGAAACAGGTTGTAGTCGTTCAAGAACCGGGCAGCATCCTCGAGTAGCTCGATACCCTCGTCGACGCGGCTTTGCATCTCGAGAACGTGCGCAAGCGCATGCAGCGCCCAGAGATCCTGCGCCTCGATCGCGATTGCCTGACGTGCTGCCTGCTCGGCAACGGCATAATGCCCGGTCTCTTCCATCGAGAACGCGAACGCCGAAAGAAAGTGCCCGTAACCTGGCGTCTGCGAGCCCCATTGACCGGCGACGCCGATGACGAGCTCGGCTTGGTGACGCTTGTCGCCGGTCCAGAACAACGTTGCCGCATGCTGCCGAAGCGCGAGCAAGTCGAGCGGCCACTCGACGAGAATCCGCTCCCACGCCGAAACGCGCGCGGTATCGTCTCGATCGAGCCAGCCGCGCAGCGCCGCAGCGTGAAGTTGCTCACGCCGGTTCGACGGCAGCGCCTCGGCGCGCTCGAGGTGGTCCCTAGCCTTCGGCTCGGCCGCCGCCGAGCCCTCGGTCAGCAGCCCGTACCCCATCAGCACGTGACCGAGCGCGAGATCGGGCGCCTCGGCTAGCAATTCATCGAGCCGGTCGATGACGCCTAGCCGATAGTAGTAGAGATCGCGAACGATAGCGTCGAATCGCTCGACAACGTCCGCGCTAGGCGCACTGATCGCCAGTCCCCGTGAGTCTGTAATGTCGGCGTTCGACATGTGGTGTTGTCCTTAGTCCTGCTAGCCGACGTGCGTCGCGCGCAGGCGAGCCACCCGTTGCGCAATGATCGACGTTGGTTGCAGCGAGCCTACGCGATGCGCGGACGATCGCAAAGCGGAAAACGCCGTCGACTCACGGGCGTGCCGCTGCCGGCGCACGTGCAAGCCGCACGAACAGTGCCACGACGATTGCCAGTAACACGGCTGCGCTGACGGCCAGTGACCCGTGAATACCGATGAGCCCGCCGGCCATGCCGATCGTGATGCCGGAGAACGTGCGCATGCCCAACGACGACATATTGAACAAGCCGATCACGCGACCGCGGATCTCGTGCGGCGCTTCGAGCTGCACCAGCGTCTGTGCCATCGCGAAGAACGACAGCTCCAAGAATCCGACGCAGAACAGCAGCATCAGCGCAAGCGGATAACTCGCTGCCGCGGCAAACGCGATCAGCGCGCAGCACCAGAAGATTGCGAGGAGCAACGCCGTGCGCGCATTGGCGTGCAATAGGTTGCGTGACTCGAGCACGAGCCCTGCCGTCAGCGCGCCGGCCGCATCGGCGCTGAGCAGCAACCCGTAGGTCAAACCGGGATCGCCGTGACCGAGGTCGTAAGCAAACTCCGGCATCTGCGGGTGATAGCCGTTGCCGATGAAAAACGCGGCGGTGCCGGCGAGCACCGTCATCGTCACGAGCACGGGGTTGTCGGCGATTGCGCGAGCAGTCGCGACCAGGTCCTCGAGTCCCTTGACGCTGCGCGTGGGCCGCGGCTCGCCGGTTCGGAAGCGCGGCCCGTACGGCGCCTTCCAAAGCCATAGCACCAGCGGAAGATAGATCAGGACATTGACGAGAATGCCGTTGGCCGGGCCGAGCCATAGCAATAGCCCGCTGCCGACAGCCGGGCCGCCTAGGAGCCCGAGGTAGCGCGCCGTCGCGTTCAACCGAATCGCGCTGTGCAACTGCTCGTGTCCGACGATGTCATGGACGAGCAACTGCGTCGCCGGCGCCCAGAGCACGCCGGCGAGCCCGTGCACGATCAGCAACACGATCGCATGCCACATCTCGAGAACGTCGAACAAGAACAGGAACCCCCATGCAGCTGATACGCCGATGAACAGCCCCATGCCGATCTGGATCAAGCGGCGCGGGTCGAAGCGATCGGCGAGCTTGCCCGACCAAAACGACAACAGCAGAAACGGCAACCAGTGAGAGATCACCGCGAAGCCGCCGAGTGCCGGCGACTCGAACTTCTCGAACAGCATCCAATAGCTGATCACGTGCTCGACCGAATCGGCCATCATTGCGAGCGACGACGTTGCAAAGTACGCGCGGTAGCCGGGATGGCGAAGCGCTGCGAATGACGGCCGCGACGAGCTTTCAGTCATGGGGGCAAATCGGGGTCGAACCGAGGTTATCTCGATGGATCACAATCACGACGCTATCGTCGCCGAAAATCTCGGCTCGACCCCATTTTAATCAGCGTAGGCCGTAAAGAGCGCGCAGTGTTGCGACGTCACCAGCAGAAAGCCCGGCTTGCCCTGCGATATCGTCACGTGACTGCAGCACACGCCGGTAGCGATCGAAGTACTCGACGATGTCGCCACCGTAGCCGAAGAAGTACATGATGTCGTCGAATGCCGCCGTGTGCGAGAGACCGAGCGCATGGCCGAGCTCGTGCAGGCACGTCAGGTAAACGATCGTCTCGCGATAGAGCGCGTCGTCGCGCGCGCGGGCGGCAATAGCCCCGCCAAGCGCATCGGTATCGGGTCTGATGTAAAGCTCCGCACCCCGCTTGCCGTCGACGACGATCGGCCGCATCTCACCGTATTGTCCGAAGTTCGCCGGGACCCAGTAGATGCGCAGCATTGCGGAATCCTCGGGTGCCGGCACGAACTGCAACGCGCCGTCGGTGCGCCCGGACCAGGCGGCCAACGCCCAACGCGCAAGCTCGGCATCGGTCGCGCGGTACTGCGACCCGGGCACGCCGGTCGCAATGAAGTAAGTTACCGGTTCGCTCGCGTCGAGCGGTGCGAGTAAGGCCAATTCAGGTGCGCTCGCAGGCGTCGTATCCTGCGCGTGTAGATTCACGCTCGTCGTCACGATCGCAGCGGCGAGAGCCACACCGCCGCCGAGTCGAATTAGACGTCTCGGGAACACTCGCGACGGCGCGCCTAGCCCTGCTACTTCAATTGCGTGTTCTCGCGCGTCGTCAGGCCCAGCGACGTCCACGCGAGCATG
>JAHEEN010000232.1 GCA_024640685.1 Rhodospirillaceae bacterium | reverse complement strand
ATCATGGCGTTGATCAGTGAAGACTTGCCAACCCCGGATTGCCCGATCAAGACACTTCGATGCTCGCGCATCTCGCTGTGCAGTGTATCGAGCGTCGAGGCATCGTGGGCGCTGGTTAACAATGTGGAATAACCCAGAGCGGCGTAGTCTCGAATCTCGGGTGGCGGCGCGGACACGAGATCGGTCTTGTTAAACACGAGCACTGCACCCAATGCCACGAGCTCTGCGGCTGCAATGTAACGATCAACGAGAAACCAATCCGGCGTCGGATCCGGCGCGACCGTGATGATGAGCTGTGTGATATTGGCGGCAACGATCTCCGGCCTACCGCGGCTGTCGATGCGCGTTAGCTCGGACTGACGCGGGTCGATTGCGGTCAGAATCCCTGTGTCGTTGTCATCAGCGTGCCATTGCACGGTGTCTCCGACGATCGGTTTCAGCGATCGTCGAGCAATCTGACAGGAGACTTGGCGTCGATCCGCAGTTTCAACGCGACAGTGGCGTCGGTATTTTGCGACAACTGTGCCTGTGAGCTCGGTCACAATGCGTCGCAGTTTTCTAATCGGGTTCTGTTCAACACGAATGCGACTGTTACAATCGGCGTAAGGAGGATGCGTTGAAATCCAATGAGAATTTGATCTGGATCGATCTCGAGATGACGGGTCTCGATCCGGATCGAGATCTGATTCTAGAGATTGCTACCGTCATTACCGACAAGCACCTCATCGTCTTAGCGGAAGGGCCGATGCTCGCGATCCATCAGTCCGACGACGTACTTGCGTCAATGGACGAATGGAACACTCGTCAGCACACGAGCTCCGGTCTCGTCGAGCGCGTTCGCGAGAGCACGACGACCGTGGAGACTGCCGAACAGTGGACGCTCGAGTTCTTGCGTGAGTACGTAGATCCAAATTTCTCTCCGATGTGTGGCAACAGTATATGTCAGGATCGACGTTTTCTCGTTCGACACATGCCGGAGCTGGCGAAGTACTTTCACTATCGGCACCTCGACGTGTCGACGTTGAAGATACTCGCCCATCTGTGGTCGCCGGGATCGGCCGATGCGTTCGAGAAGACGTCAACGCACCTTGCTCTTGCAGATATCCACGACTCGATTCGAGAGTTGCGTTATTACCGCGAGCACTTGTTGAAGATTCCGGAGTGAATGCCATGCACAGCGTATTCGACACAAACTCAGTTGCGACCGACGCGGTTACATCGCGTTCGTTTTCATGCCAGTGGCTGTTAGTTGCCGCTACAGTGCTGCTGTTGGTCGGTATTGCGTCCGAATCGACTGCTCAGTCACGCTACGTAAGCGACGAGCTCGTGATCACAGTCCGGACAGGGCCGAGTACGCAGAATGCGATCATCGAGAGCTTGAATACGGGCGATGCGGTCACGGTTCTCGAGGAAGATGGCGACGCCGGCTACATGCGAGTTCGGACCGAGTCCGGCGCTGAAGGTTGGGCGTTGAGCCGCTATCTGGTGGACGCTCCCGTAGCGCGAACTCGTCTCGCCAACGCCGAGCGCGAGCTCAGTCAAGCTCGTGAGACGCTGACCGATCTGCGTGCTCAGGTAGCAGACCTCAGCGATCAGCTTGGCTCTGTCACGTCGCGAATGGAAGAAGCCGAGACGGCGGCGACGAGCCTGAACGAGGAGCTCGTCGACATGCGCGGCGTATCGGCCAACGTGCTGACGATTCGTGATCAGAACGAGAGCCTGCGTCGACGTCTCAACGAACGCGACGCGCTCGTCGACCGTCTGACGACCGAGAACGCCGCACTCGCAAGCCGCTCCGATAGAGAATGGTTCGTTTTGGGTGCCGGCGTGCTAATTGCCGGTATCGTTCTCGGTCTGACCATTCCGAGCCTGAGACGCAAGCGGCGTAGGGACTGGTAGCGGCGCTGAACTATCGCCGGTGCTCGGCGAGATATAGCCAGGTATCGAGCACCGAGTCCGGATTCAACGACATACTCTCAATGCCCTGATCGAGCAGCCACTGCGCGAGGTCGGGATGATCCGACGGCCCTTGACCGCAAATGCCGACGTACTTGTTCTGAGCGCGACAAGCAGCGATCGCCATGCCGAGCAACTGTCGAACGGCTGGGTCCCGCTCGTCGAACAGGTTTGCGATCTTCCCGGAGTCTCGGTCGAGCCCGAGGGTCAACTGCGTCATGTCGTTCGAGCCGATCGACATGCCGTCGAAGTACTCGAGAAACTCGTTCGCGAGTAGCGCATTGCTCGGAAGCTCACACATCATGATGAGCTTCAACTCATCTTTGCCGCGCGCTAGCCCTTGCTCGGCGAGCAACTCGACGACCTCGCGTGCCTCACCGACCGTTCGGACAAACGGCACCATGACCTGAACGTTTTTGAGCCCCATGACGCCGCGCACTTTGAGCAACGCTTTGCACTCGAGCTCGAAGCAAGGTTTGAAGTCGGCATCGATATACCTGGAAGCGCCGCGAAACCCAAGCATCGGGTTCTCTTCGTGGGGTTCGTAGCGCTCGCCGCCAATCAGATTTGCGTATTCGTTGGACTTGAAGTCGGATAATCGAACGATGACCGGGTTGGGTGCAAACGCCGCGCCAATCGTGCCTATGCCTTCGGCCAGCTTGTCGATATAGAACGACACTGGATCGGCGTATCCGGCCATCTGCTCGGCAATGAGGCTCTTTGTCGCTGCGTCCTGCGTGTCGAACTCGAGCAGGGCTTTGGGGTGCACGCCGATCATCCGGTTGATGATGAACTCGAGCCTTGCGAGACCGACGCCGTGATTCGGAATTCCGGCAAACGTAAACGCGCGGTCCGGATTACCGACGTTCATCGTCAACTTGACAGGGAGCTCGGGAAGGTTCGTCAGCTCGACCTGCGTTTCCTCGTAGCGCAACTTGCCTTTGTAGACGAAGCCTTCGTCGCCTTCCGCGCACGAGACCGTGACTTCGGCGCCGTCGGGAACGTCCTCGGTTGCCGAGCCGCAGCCAACGACAGCCGGGATGCCGAGCTCGCGCGCAATGATCGCGGCATGGCACGTGCGACCGCCGCGATTCGTCACGATCGCCGATGCGCGCTTCATGATCGGCTCCCAGTCCGGGTCCGTCATATCGGCGACGAGCACATCGCCATTCTGGATTAGGCTCATCTGCTCGATGCTCGAGACGACGCGCGCAACGCCGCTGCCGACGCGCTGGCCAATGCTACGGCCGGTCGTCAGCACATCGGAGTGTTCCTTCAGCGAGAAACGTTCCAGGACTTGACCAACGCGGCTCTGCACCGTCTCCGGACGTGCCTGCAGGATATAGATCAGGCCGTCACGACCGTCCTTGCCCCATTCGATGTCCATCGGGCGCCCATAGTGTCGCTCGATGACGAGCGCATGCCTCGCGAGCTCTACGATTTCTTCGCTGCTCAACGAGAAGCGACCTCGATCCTCGTCGGCTACCTCCACGGTTTTGACGCGCTCGCCCGGCTGATCGCTGAACACCATCTTGATGGTTTTGCTGCCGATATTGCGTCGCAGAATAGGATCGAAACCGGCTTCGAGGCTCGGCTTGTGGACGTAGAACTCGTCTGGATTCACGGCGCCTTGTACGATGGTTTCACCGAGTCCGTAGCTCGATGTGATGAATACGACGTCGCGAAAGCCCGACTCGGTGTCGAGTGTGAACATTACGCCAGCAGTGCCCAAATCGCTGCGTACCATGCGTTGTACGCCGACTGACAGCGCGACGAGCCGATGATCGAAGTTCTGATGCACGCGATAGGCGATGGCCCTGTCGTTGAACAGCGATGCGTAGACCTCGTGTATTGCGGCAACGACCGCATCCTGTCCGCGGACGTTCAATAACGTCTCCTGCTGACCGGCAAACGATGCTTCCGGGAGATCTTCTGCCGTGGCCGACGAGCGTACCGCGACCTCAATATCCTGACCGTCGCTGAGGTCTTGCCAGGCGGCTGCAACGGCATCGCGAAGCGCATCGGGGAAGGGTGCGCTGAGAATCAACTGCCGGATCTCAGCCCCTGCTGTCGTCAGCGCGTTGACATCGTCGACATCGAGATCGTCGAGGATCTCGTGGATGCGATCGTTGAGGCCGGCTGCATCGAGGAAGTCTCGGTACGCCTTGGCCGTCGTTGCAAAACCGCCAGGAACCCGTACGCCGAGATCCCCGAGATTACCGATCATCTCTCCCAACGACGCGTTCTTGCCGCCGACGTGCTCGACATCGTTCATGCTGCAGTTGGCTAGTCCGACTACATAGGTTTCCAAGCTATACTCCTAAGGCAAACTCACGCATACCAGCACGAGACCGGCGATGGCCCAGCGAACAGTATTTTTTGTCTCCGATCAAACGGGTGTCACGGCAGAGACGCTCGGCCATAGTCTACTTATGCAGTTCGATGGCCTCGATTTCAGGCCAGTGACTGTGCCATTTGTCGATAGCATTGACAAGGTGGACCAGCTCAGCGCGAGAATCGCGGAGACGACTGCCGAAGCCGGCGTACGACCGATCGTGTTCGCAAGCCTCGTCGACGAAAATCTCAGAGCCCGATTGCAGCAGTGCGATGCGCTGGTGCTGGACTTCTTCGAGGCGTTTCTAGCGCCGCTCGAGAAGGATATCGGCGCAATGTCGTCGCATGCGCTCGGTAAGCCGCACAGAATGGCCGATGCCGCCACGTACAATCTTCGTATCGACTCGATCAACTATGCGCTGTCCGCCGACGACGGTCATAGCACGCATCACTACAGTGAGGCCGACGTGATCCTGACCGGCGTGTCGCGTTCCGGGAAGACGCCTACGTGCCT
>JAHEEN010000231.1 GCA_024640685.1 Rhodospirillaceae bacterium | reverse complement strand
CGACAACGGCATCCATCATCCAGGGCAGAACTACGACGTCGTCTTCGCGTTACCGAACATGATTCTCGACGGCAGCATGGACGACGGCTTTACCTATCCGGTCGCAGTCTACGATCATGGTGAAGGTGTCGCGATCACGAACGGCTTCGTCTACCGTGGTTCCGTGCCGGCGTTGCAAGGCAAGTTCGTGTTCGGCGATATCCGCCAAGGTCGATTGTTTGCAACCGACGTCGCCGCTATGAAGCAGGCCGACGACGGCATCCCGAGCACGGTCGCGCCGGTCGAGGAGATTCAGCTCTACGTCAACGGTGCAGGCGGTCGTCGCGAGGACATGACGTTTTGGGAGATCGTCGAGCAGGCCGTCGGCGGCTCGATCGCTCGCGCCGATCTGCACGTCAGCGAAGGCGAGGACGGCGAAATCTTTATCACGTCGCGGCAGGACGGCTGGATTCGGACCCTGGCCGCCGATTAGTTTGGGAAGTCAGCCGAGCTCGGCCCTGTTGCGCTTATCGAGCGCTAAGATCGCAGCGCTTGCCGAGGCATAGGATACAGTGCGGATAAATCGGGGTCTGACCCCGATTTATCGCGATTGCTCAGGCGATCACGAGGGTGCGTGGGAATTGGCCGTAGTTCTCCCAGCGTGTGCGTTTTTCCGGCATCTGACCGGCCGTCTCTTGCACTTGGCCGTTGACGTCGGTGACGCGCGAGACGATCGTGTGCTCGCCCGGGCTCGCATTGGGCCACTCGAAACGGAATAGCTTCCACGAGTAGCGCGATGCCTGTGAGTCGATCTCGGCGGCCTGCCACGGACCGTCATCGATTTTGACCTCGATCGACTCCAGCGGCGTGCCGTCGTTGAGCGCGAAACCCATGATCGTGTGCCCGCCGGCATTCTGTGTGACTCGGACGATCGCAGACTTCAGCCGAATCTTGGTCACTGATCGCTCTTCCCATCGCTCGATGCCGCCGACGTCGCGGCGTGCGAGCGTCACGTAGTCGCGTGCCTGGAAGCGGCCCATGTAGCGACGATCTTGAATGTGGATCTGGTTGAGCCATTTGACGTTTGCGACGCCGTACCAGCCGGGTACGAGCAGGCGCAGCGGCGCGCCGTGGAAATGCGGCAACGGCTCGCCGTTCATCTCGTAGGCGAGGATCGCATCGCCGCCGAGCGCATCGTCGATGTGCATGCTGCGGCCGAAGTTCTGCTCAGCGTCAGTGTCGCGAATGGACTCCGTCCCCTTATCGGAGCCGTAGAAGACCACTTCGATACCTGAGTCTTGAATGCCTGCTTCGTCGAGCAGATCGCGTAAGCTGGTGCCACCCCAGCGGGCGTTGCCAATCAGGCCGTGGAACAGCGCGTCGCGGTTGCCGCCGCACTCGAAGCCGGCGTCGATTTCGATCTTCGGTCGAGCCTTGATGTCTCTCATCGTCAGCTGCATCGGATTATCGACGAGGCCTGTGATCGCGACCCGTAAGTCGTTCTCGGCGATGGCCGGCTGATCGTAGTGCTGCACGATGTAGAAATCGTCGTTCGGGGTGTAGAACGTTTCGATCTCGCGCGTATCGAGGTAGTGAACGCTGCCGGGCACGACGGGCGGCACGGCAAAGTTGGCCGGCACGTCGGTAAATGGCACGAGCTGTTCGCCCTGGGCGAGTGCAAGCTCACTCCAGAAGGGCAGATGCGCGGTCGCGGCGATGCCGCCGAGCGCGAGTCCGCTTTTCAGGAAGTCACGTCTGGGTTGCTCTTGTCGTTCTGTCATCGCAACTCTCGCGGTTGTGGACGGACGCCCCCGATTATTTGTCAGCGCGTCGGATGAGTCAATTTGGCGGTCGCTGCGCTCCGCGATAGTCGGGACCGCGATAGATCAGGCTGTGAGTCGATAGCAAGGCTCGTAGACTCCGGCGATCCGCATGCGCTTCTGTGCGACGAATCCGCTCAATAGCTCATCGAGCGACTGCATGATGCTCTTGTCGGCGCGCAGCTCGAACGGGCCGTGCGCATCGATTGCTTTGATGCCGTACTCCTTGACGTTACCGGCAACGATTCCGGAGAACGCGCGCCTCAGGTCGACGGCGAGGTCGTGAGGACTGCGGTCGCGGCTGAGCTCGAGATCGGCCATCGCGTCGTGTGTTGCCGAGAACGGCTGTTGCAGGTCGTGCTCGATGTTGAGGCGCCAGTTGAAGTAATAGGCATCGGTCTCACCGTGCCGAAATTGGGCGACGTCGCGTACGGATTCGGCGACCAGCGCGGCGACGCGCAGCGGCTGGTCGATCTCGATACGGTAGTGTTGCCGCGCTTCGTCGCCGAGTGTCGCGGCGATGAAGCGGTCGATGCTCTCGAAGTACGCTTGGCTCGATGCAGGCCCGGTCAGGATGCACGGCACGGGCACGTCGCGATTCTCCGGTTGCATCAGAATGCCAAGCAGGTAGAGCAGCTCCTCGGCGGTACCGACGCCGCCGGGGAACACGATGATCGCGTGCGCGAGCCGAACGAACGCCTCGAGGCGTTTCTCGATGTCCGGCATGATCACGAGCTCGTTGACAATTGGATTCGGCGCCTCGGCCGCGATGATGCCGGGCTCGGTAATGCCGACGTACCGGCCCTGCCGAATGCGTTGCTTGGCGTGACCGATCGCTGCACCCTTCATCGGCCCCTTCATCGCACCCGCGCCGCAGCCGGTGCAGACGTCGAGGCCGCGTAGCCCGAGCTCGTAGCCGAGCTCCTTCGTGTAGTCGTATTCCTCGCGGCCGATCGCGTGGCCGCCCCAGCAGACGACGAGGTTCGGGTCGCGTTGGGTCTTCAGCACGCCGGCGTTGCGCAGGATGCGGAACACGGCATCGGTGATCCCGTCGCTCGTCGCGAGGTCGAAATGCCCGGCCATGACCTTTGCGTTGACGTAGACGACGTCACGCAGCACAGCGAACAGCTGCTCACGGATTCCGCGAATCATCTTGCCGTCGACGAATGCGCTCTCGGGAGCGTTCTTCAGCGCGAGCTTGACGCCACGGTCCTGCTGGACGATCGAGACCTCGAAGTCCGCATAGCGCTCGAGGATCTCGCGGGTATCGTCGGATTCGCTGCCGACGTTGAGCACGGCGAGCGCGCAACGCCTCAAGATCTCGCGTTGCTCACCGGCGGTGGCATCGCGCAGCCGGCTGACTTCTTGCTGAGAGAGGACCTCGAGGCTGCCTTCGGGCATGACCTCGACGATATCGGTGCGGGGTGACATCGGGGAATTATCGCAGTTTCGCGTGCTCGGCAGCTTGCGCACCCTCACGTTTTTACATAACGACGTTGACGATAGCGTGAAATCATGGTGATATCAAATATATATCAGAGACGCTGGCATGGAGGTCCTCATGAGCAAGGCGGGAGCGGAAGAAACGACGTACGAGCGCCCAGCAACGGTAATGAGTGGCTGGCTGATGCTGATCGTCGGTGTCGGCATGATTCTCGTTGGCGTCGTTTGGTTTGTCAGAATCGTCATCGGTGCCGATGCCGGCACGATTCCGGTCGGTAGCGGGATCACGCAGATCATCCTGTCGCTGTTCATCGATTCGCTCGGCACGCTGACCTTGTTCGGGCTTTTCACGTTGCAACCGAACGAAGCGCGCGTACTGATCCTATTTGGGAGCTACAAGGGCACCGTGCGTACGCCCGGCTTTCATTGGGCGAATCCGTTCTACTCGCGCACCCGCGGCCGTGCGCCGATTACTCCGGCGGATGCTGGAACCGCTACGACGCCACAACGTGCGCGGCAGCTATTCATGTTCTCCCGCTTGCCGACGAAGGTCTCGCTACGCGCGCACAACTTCAATAGCGACCAGCTCAAGGTCAACGACAAGAACGGTAATCCGATCGAGATTGCGGCCGTCGTCGTTTGGCGCGTGGCCGATACTGCGCAAGCCGTGTTCGACGTCGACGATTACGACAGCTACGTCGAAGTTCAGAGCGAATCGGCGATCCGCACGATCGCGAGCCTATACTCGTACGACCAAGGCGAGGATCACGAGATCACGTTGCGCAGTGGCGGCGAGGACATCGCGCGCGAGCTGACGCGTGAGCTCCAGGAGCGCCTCGCGAAGGCCGGCGTGCATGTCGAGGAAGCACGTCTGACGCATCTCGCCTATGCGCCCGAAATTGCTTCCGCGATGTTGCGGCGCCAGCAGGCCGAGGCCGTGATTTCCGCGCGCGCGAAGATTGTCCTCGGTGCGGTCAGCATGGTCGAGATGGCGTTGCGGGAGCTCGAGTCCAAGGCCGTCGTCGATCTCGACCCGGAGCGTCGTGCGGCGATGGTCAGTAATCTGCTGGTCGTGCTGTGCGGCACGGCCGAAGCAACGCCTGTCATCAACACGGGGTCGCTATACACGTAAACGTAAACTCCTGTGGGTGACGCGCGTAAAGCATTTCTCTTGCGGTTGCCGCCGGATCTTCACAAAGATCTGGAGCAATGGGCTGCCGACGAGTTGCGCAGCATCAATGCGCAGATCGAATACGTGCTTCGTCAGGAGGTTCGCAAGCGCAAGCGTGCAGGCCGTGAGCCGCTGAGCGAGGATCGCTGATCGACGAGACGCATCAGCGATGTGTGCGGTACCCTAGCCGCAGCGCGCCGGGCCTTGTACCTCCGGCGCGACCGACTAGTTGCGGAGATGGCGGATGATCAGACGACGGTACTGGCTGGGCGTTCTCCTGGCCCTGGCCTATTCGGTAGTGCTTCACGCGCAGCCAGCACCCGATACGATTCTCTACAACGGCAAGGTCGTCACGGTCGACGATTTCTTCTCGGTCGAGGAGGCGATCGCGATCA